>JASHQG010000274.1 GCA_030037665.1 Acetobacteraceae bacterium | reverse complement strand
GCGAAGAGCCGCAACACGAGTGGGCGCGACAACGTCGCTGGCGCTTCCGTCAAATCGATGGCGAAGATTGCCGCATCGAAGCCACCGGTGAGCCGCTGCGCCGGCGCCCGATAGTCGAGCGTGGGCGCTGCGAAGCGCGAACGCAGATACTGCAGAAATACGGCGGGCACAGCCGCCTCGGTCCGCATTTCCTCCATGGCCTCCTGCCCCTCCGTCACGCGATCATTCTAGCAGAGTCGCTATCGTGCTGCCCCAACGGGGGATGGCCCCGGGTGGTTTTACGCTGGTCGGCTTGCGGCCCAACGCACAGGGCAACCAGAGCTTTAGGCAAGCTGGAGTACTGGCGAGGCCCGCCCCAAGCGACTGCGACCGGATCGGCCCAATATATCGAGGATATTTGCCTTGAGCGGATCGATCTCTCGAATAATATGCGGTGGGGGTGAGGAGTATGGCCGATCAATCCATAGAACTGGCCAATTACGATCTGAATTGGCAGACGCGCTTCGTCGAACAACAGGTGCGCCTGGCAGTGATCCTGGCGTCCTGGCTTGCCGGAGAGATTGAACATATCGGGTCAACCTCCGTGCCTGGGTTGCGGTCAAAGCCGATTGTTGACATGCTCGCCCCGGTCTATTCTCTCGGCACGTCTCGGGCAGCAATACCGGTGCTGGAGAGAGATGGCTGGATATTCTGGCCGGATGATCCTAATCAGGACTACCGGCTTTGGTTTCTACGGCCGCACCCGGCGACACGCACTCACCATCTGCAGGTCATTCAGCGCGATCATCCAAGTTTGCGAGCATTGATCGTGTTCAGGGACGTGCTGCGGCGAGATGGGAACACCCGGGCCGCTTATTCCGCCTTAAAAGCAGATTTGGCCAACAAGCACCAGGGTGATCGCAACGCTTATAGCAATGCGAAAACCGAGTTTGTGCAGGCCATTTTGAGAGGCGAAGGCGTAGGTCCGTCGTCACGAAAGGCGGTATAGCTACCCCTGTATAGACGCTGAGGGTCTTGATCCATGCACCGTGCACATCAGTGCAAATGCCAAAAAACAGCTGGTTCCGAACGTGCGCGTCTGAGATCGGACGGTGGGCGGGCCTAAGTCCATATTGGGATCGAAGGCCGGCACGCAGCCATGATGCGGCGGAGCTTACTTCAAGAAGCTGCACAGACAGCTTTACGATGCCGCGGGATCAATGGTGATCGTGGCCAGCTCAACGAAGTTATCATAAATGGGCGGCTCCTATTATCGAAGCCGGCAGCAGTTCATCAGTGTTAAACGGCGAGTGTAACCGAACAGAGCATGAGGCCCATACATTGGAACAGCGAATGCCGAAGCTGCGGATTGATCCGAGGGCCGGGCTTTCCCACCCAGGAAGGCCCGGCCAGTTGATATTCACTGTGTGTCAGCGCTGGCCACCTGACCGACGAGCTTCGCCCAGTCCTTGTCGAGGGCGCTATAGACAGGACCGGCTTCCGGTTTCCCGTTGTCTCCGAGGATCTCGACCATCAGCGTGCCGTAGTCAGACAGGATGACCCCAGCCTGTTGCATGCGGAGAAGACCAGCTTCGCGTTTGGTCGCATTGAAGGTGCCGGAAGCATCAACCGCGACATAGGCATCGAGACCACCTTGGCAGTGAGCGATTCATAAATACGGTTTGTCATTTCGTCCTCTATCGGTGCTTCAGATTCCCGAAGCGACCGGGTTGCGGTTCGTGAGATTTGTATTAGGCGCGCGCCGCGTTCTTAATGATCGAAGCGACCGCTTCGGGCCTTGAGACATAGACCGCATGGCTTCCCCGGCTTTCCACGATCGTGGCGCCGGCGCGCTTGGCCATCATCTGCTGGGCCGGCGGTGGGATCATGCGGTCATCGGTGGCGACCAGATACCAGCTTGGCTTCGTCCGCCAGGCGGGGTTGGTCACCGAGCCTTCGAGTGCCTTGAGGCCCCAGGGCACCTGCGAGTCCGCCATGAACGCCGCCTTCCCGGCCTCGACATCGCCGGCAAAGGAGTCCGCGAACTTCGCCCGGTCGAGGAACAGGAAACCATCCTGGGGCGGCAGGATCGGCGGCACTGGTGCGCCAGGCGGCGGGTTCGTGATCAGCGAGGATACCGACTCGCCTTTGTCGGGCGCGAAGGCGGTGATGTAGACGAGCTTCGACACCTTCGGATCGTTGCCGGCCTCGGTGATGACCACGCCGCCATAGGAGTGACCGACCAGCACGACGGGGCCCTTCGCCTGGGCGATGATCTGCCGGGTGGCAGCGACATCGTCGGCCAGAGAGGTCGTCGGGTTCTGCACGATGGCAACGTTGAAACCGTCCTTCTTGAGAAGATTGTAGACACCTTCCCAGCCGGCACCGTCGACGAACCCGCCGTGGACGAGGACGATGGTTGCGGAAGCTTCGGTCATGGCAATTCTCCCTAGTCGCTTGAGGTGCGGGTCATCCGCCCTGCGCGGGTTGATACTTGCCAGGTCCCGACATAGCTGATTAGTTCCAAATTCTCCCCATTCCCCTAACCATTTGGTTATATGTCTGATGAAATGGATTGAGCGAGTTGGCCGCAACGTTAATTTGCGGGACCTTCACATCCTGCTCGCGGTCGCCGACGCCGGCAGCATGACGAGGGCCGCGGACGAGCTCGCGGTGTCCTATCCGGTCGTGTCGAAGACGATATCGGATTTGGAACGCACGCTCGGTGTCAAACTGTTCGATCGCAGCGTATCGGGCGTCGAACCGACGCACTATGGCCGCGCGCTGCTCCAGTCCGGCGTTGCGGTCTTCGACGAGATGCGCAAAGGCCTGCAGCAGATCGAATTCATCAGGAAGCCGGACGCGGGTGAGCTTCGGATCGGCTCGTCCATCGTGGTCGATGCGGGATTGCTTCCGGCGGTCATCGAGCGGTTTTCGGAAGAGTTTCCGCACGCCGTGCTTCATGTTCTGCCCGAGAACATCGCGACCCAGCAATATGACAGCCTGCGCAACCGCAGTGTCGAGCTGGTGCTGGGGCGGCTGCCGGTCACGATGGACGAACCGGACCTGGTGACGGAGACGCTGTTCCATGAACCGAATATCGTGGCCGCGGGCGCGGACAGTCCCTGGGCTCGGCGGCGCACCCTGAAGCTGGTGGACCTGATGGGTGAGCGGTGGGTGCTGGCGCAGCCTGGCAGCCTCGCTCGATCAATCCAGGACCAAGTATTCCGCAATAGCGGCCTCGAGCCGCCGCCGGCCACGGTTGTGACAGTGTCCTTGCACCTCTACATGCGGCTGATCGAGACGGGGCGTTGGCTGGGCCTGGTTCCCGGCTCCGCCTTGCGGTTTGGCGGCAAGGGCATGCGACTCAAGGCGCTTCCGGTCAAAACCTTGCCGCCGCCGGCGCCGGTCGGCTTCATCACCGTGAAGGATCGCACTCTGACGCCGCTCGCCGATCGCTTCATCGAATGCACCCGCAGAGTCGCAGGTCTCGATCTCGGCCGTGCGACAGCCCGACATCCTTAGTGTCCGCTATCAAGCAGCGCCTGGGTAGGTGCAAATGACCGGGACGGGTCGAAATCGACCAGAACGGTCTGGATCACCTCCGGACGGTTCGCACGCGGCGACCGGTTGGCAAACACTCGAGAGCTGCCTCTGCGATGGTAGCGGCGAAAAGCAGATGCCACCACGACATTATCGCGCCAGGACCCATTCCCAGCGTCTCACGCGCTACGTCACCATGGGCTAATTGCCTGGTAATGTCACAGCCCTGAATCCCCAGTCGACCAGGATCTTCTGGCCTTCCGGCGACAAGATGGTGAGCGCCAACAGAGCGGCTGCCGGCCGCGCGTCGTTCAGCACAGCCAGCCCATACTCCGGACCGACACGCAGGCCGGCAGGAAACTGAACCAGCGTGGCGCCCGGGAGCAGCCGGGCGTACCGGTCGCGGCCAGAGCAGTAGACGATGCTGGCGTCCACGCGCCCATCCAGAACCGCGTCTACGTCGGTGTCTCCCGACTTGGGGGGCGGGGCGCCGGGCGGTGTATCGACCACGACGGTGCGTGCCTGCATGGCGGCTGCGCTCCCAGGCCGGATGCTGTCCATGAGCCCGAACAGCTTCAGTGTGTAGTCGCCCAGCGGATCCACGTTCGGCGGCGACACGCCGATGCGCACGCCAGGTGCCAGCAGCTTGTCGATCAGGGTGGCGGTCGTCGCGCCGAACTTGGCGGGTGACAACAGGCAGATCGTGTTGCGGACAAACACGGCCATGACAATTGCGCGCCCCTCGTCCACGAGTTTACGCGCATGGCCGACGTCAGCCGAGGCGAAGAGGTCGACGTGATCCCCTCTCTCAATGCGCTCCCGCATGCGCCCCGAAGGGCCAAACCGGGTTTTGACTGTTAGGCCGTGGGCCCGCCCGAACGCCGACGCGATCTGTCCGATGGCCTCTCGCAGGCTGCCGGCACCGTAGACGACAAGGTCATCCGCCCGCGCAGCCGAGCTGATCATCATCAAGGCCACCGCCGCTCCCGCCAATAACCGCATGATCGCCTCCTCGCTATATCCATTCCAATATACCGCATGGCACGAGCCCGCACGTAGCCGTGTCAGGTCATCTCTCGGATGCCCGATGCAGGGCCACCGGTTTCTGGCTTTCGGTCAGACTACGACCAACATCGTGCAGAGCACGGCAGTCCCGCCCCGCAGCCTGTCCTTGCCACGAGACTCTCACTGATTGCCGGGATTTGATCGGTGTGCACCGATCATCGACGAAGCCGATGTGCGGTGTCCAGTGCGAATGTCCGCACGCGGACGTCATCGTTTAGTCTTGATAGGCTCCCATGGGCCGTAACCGGCGGGCGGGTCCGGGTGGACGTGCGACAGTCAGCTGCCGGATCGGGACGTCGAATAGCGGCCGCTCGGCTGGGCCGCGTCGGTTCATCGACACTGGACTTTCAGACAGGTGTTCGACCGAGAAGCTGCGAATGAGAATCGCGACCACGTCTTTCGTCTTGTCCAGGATGAAGGCGCCAGCGTCGGGCAGACCGAGTTCGGCATCCGGCAGATCGCCCCCGAAAGTCCCTTTGTGGCCACGATGACGGGGATCGGTCGGTGCGGAGATCATGAAAGTGAGCGGATCATACGTTGCCTGATTCGTGACGGGCTGCTGGCCCGCCACGGACCTGTCTCTCAGAACGCGATCGGGCCCACCGATCCGTACCAGGCACGCACCTTGGTCGGATCAGCGTCATCCATGTAAAAGAAATGCGTCATCACGGGCTTCACGACAGGGTTGTTCCGATCGTCCGGCGTCATCGTTACGGTGCCTCGGAATACCTTGAGCAATCCGCCGTCCCAATACTCGACCACGTCATGGAGCGCGGTGAACCCAGTATCGATGAAAGCGCGCAGATTCTCTCGGATTGCCTCGCGGCCGTTCCACTCAGCGACACCAAGTCGACAAATGGCATCCTCGGTGAAGCAGTCGAAACCCTTGCCGAACGTCTTGTCGTCGATTTCCTTCCAGAACCCCAGCAGCCAGTCGGGTGCCGCGGTTCGGGTGAACGTCATGGTGGTCGGGTTCTGGGTCATTATGGCTCTCCTGGTTCAAGGGCGGGTGTCGCCGCCATGTCCATGAGCGCCCATGTAGGGTGTTCCCGCTTGGCGGAAATGCCAAACATCCCTCGATTTACGCCAACGCCAACACCAACGCAGATCAGGCGCCCACGGGAACGGCATTGCCGAGGCACCCTGCGGTGAAGCGGGCCGTTTCCTCCCGACGTGCGGTGATATCGCCGGTCTGCCGTCGAGCTTCCGCCGGAAGGGTGGCCGGCCAGAACCGGCCATCCTCCTTGGATTGCAGCGCGCCCACGATGGACCAATATCGCCACCGGACTTCCGCTACCGTTGAGGTGGATGATCACGGCCATGGAAAATCCCAAAGTACAGATGTGGCTTCGTCTCGTCCTATCATTCATCGTAATCGCCGTGGTGATTTTCCTCTCGGCAGGAACGCTGAACTATTGGCAGGCGTGGGTCTATCTGTGCGTAGGAGCGGCATCGAGTATCCCTCTCACGCTTTACATAACCAACGATCCGATACTGCTCGAAAACCGAAGGAAAGCCGGCCCCGCGGCGGAGCAACGTCCTTTTCAAAAAATGATTGTGCTCAGTCTTGCGCTCCCTGGCATTGCCGCGTTCATCGTACCCGGCCTCGATCGCCGCTTCGGGTGGTCAAGAATGCCGGCCTGGCTCTCCCTGGCGGGCGGTCTTCTGATACTGTTGAGCATGTGGATGGTGTACCGGGTATTCAAGGAGAACTCGTTCGCCTCTGCGACTGTCGAGATCGGCAAGGACCAGCGCGTCATCTCCAGCGGTCCGTACGCGATCGTGCGAAACCCGATGTATTCGAGTGCGGCGATGTATCTCATCGGCCTATCCCTTGCGCTCGGCTCGTATTGGGGACTCGTCCCTTCCGTCCTCACAATCGTCGGCCTCATCGTGCGCCTCCTGGACGAAGAAAAATTCCTTGGCGAAAACCTGCCTGGCTATACGGATTATTGCGCGAAAGTCCGCTCACATCTCATACCTGGAGTCTTTTGATGCAGCGAGCGTGGTAGGGCGCCACGTTTGGACACACTGTCGTGGCTCGTCGCTGATGATCGTTCATGGCGCAATCGCGTGGATGTGGGGCGCCTTGCAAAGTCTGCTTCCGGGGTAGCTCCACTGGTCGGCCGACGCCTGAGTTGCGTCGACCGCGGTCGTGCGAGGCTCCGCTCGGTGCACGTTCAGATCCCCGTGCAACAAGGCTCAGTCGCGCCCAGCCCGTCGACCGCTGAAGGTGCGTTTTTTGGGGGTGCCCGTACGATTGCCGGGAAACGGTGGGTCCCTTGTGGTCCTCGGCGATACGACCCAATGTCAGAACCATCTGCTATGCTGACCAGATGCGATGGCGCGATAGGATCCACTCATGGCGTCAGTGCCCTTGCGGAGACCCTACCATGGCCGGAACAGGCAACATGTCTTCAACTAATGTCGTGACCCTGCCCAGTTGCTCAAACGCCACGGCCTCTCACGCGGGCGCCGTCATCGTTTCAGGCTCGTACGGAGGCAAATACAACGCGTTCAACGCCGCGAAATGGGGCGTCCGCGGTGTCATCATGAACGACGCCGGTGTCGGCGCCGACAACGCGGGCATTGTCGGACTTCCGTACCTGGACCAGATTGGACTGCCTGCCGCCACGGCATCCGCGGAAACGTGCCATATCGGTGACGGCCAACACACTCTCGATTACGGTATCATCAGCCATGTTAATCGCGCCGCGGCCGCCCTTGGCTGCGTCCCGGGCGAGACAGTACGGAGCTGCGCAGAACGGATGCGTGCCGGCACGGTACCGGTTGCGGCGCCACCCCCCATCACAGAGGGCACGCGCGTTACGCTGCGCGCCGTCGCCGGCAAACCGAAGCTGATTTGTGCAGACTCAGTCGGCATGGTACGACCCGAGGACACCGGTCAGATCGTTATTACCGCCTCACACGCAGCGTTACCCGGCGGACGACCCGACACTCTCATTCCGCGGGGGATCTATGCCGTGTTCTTCTCCGATGCCGGCGTCGGTCTGGACGGCGCAGGCATCGCGCGTCTGCCGGTACTGGATGCCGATGGCATCATCGCGGGTACGGCATCGGCAGCCAGCGCGCCGATCGGCGATTCCCGCGCGCTCTATGAACGCGGCGTACTGTCGCATCTCACTTCGGCGGCCGTGCGGGCTGGCGGTGCGGTCGGCATGCCACTCAAAATCTTCATTGATCTCCTGCTGGCAGCGCCAGAGATGGAGCGGCGTCTGTAGCTGGCTGAACGCCTGGCGCAATCGGATATCGATGGAGGCGGTTCAGTCCCTCGGCGAAGCCTATGGCGAGAACCCGGCATTTTGGTTCCTTCAGCAGCCGCTGTCAGGATGCCGCGACAGGCCAGCCTGCGGTGGAGCAGGGTCGGCAGTGGCCCGGCTGGATCGAGTTCCGAGCCGTCATTCCCCGACGCGGCGGCAAAACGTGCCGCCGCGGTCATCGCGCCGCATCAGGCACCGACGGTAGGTCGGCCATGAACTTCACCAGGTACGGCTTCCAGATCGCCGCGTAATAGTGCGTGAAGTGCCCGTGCGTGCCCTTGCCATAGGGTGTCAGTACATAGGTACCGTGTGCGATCCTCTTGAATGCACGTTCGACCGTGCCGAGCGTCGGCGGATCGGCGAAATCCTCGACATTGTTGATCAGCAGGACATGTGCCCTGATCTTCGGCAGGTCGGCCTCGGGGCTGTAGTCGTAGATCGACTCGATCTCGTAGAGCGCATTGTTGGCGTCGCCGTTTTTCATCAATGCCGCAAGGCGCCTGTCGTAGAGCACCTTCGCCGCCGCCATCGTCGGCGCCTGCTCCTGGATACGCACCGGACTTTCGGTCAGGTCGTTGCCGGCCTCAGCATACATGTAGAGCGTCGGGCTCTTGTCGTAGTCACCGTTGTTCCAGGCCGGATCGTGCCGGATGAGTTGGGCAGTGGCGTGGCGCAGCATGTAATTGCGCCCGCTGATCGCCACCGGTTGGCACGACATGCCGACCGTGCCGTCCATCAAATCCGGATACCACTCCGCCCACAGGAATTGCTGCATGCAGCCGAGCGAGCTGCCAATGATCAGGCGCAGATGACCAACCCTCAGCCCGTCGGTTACCAGCCGATGCGTCAGGTCGACCATGTCGTGGTAGCGGTAATGTGGGAAGTGGCCCTTGAGACCGTCTGAAGGTTTCGATGAGGTGCCACGGCCCAGCGCGTCGGGCATGATGATGTAATACTTGGCCGGGTCAAGCGGCTGGCCCGGCCTGAACAATTCGTCAGCGAGCGTCGGCCGAAACCAGTTGGCGCCGGTACCGGTGTTGCCCTGCAACAGCAGAACGCCATTGACCACCTCGCCAGCCGCATTGCGTTTCGCCACACCGATGGTGCGGTAATGCAATTTTACCGCGGGGATGCTCTCACCGCTGATGAACTTGTAGTCGTGGACGACGTAATCGCCT
>JASHQG010000273.1 GCA_030037665.1 Acetobacteraceae bacterium | reverse complement strand
GCCACCCCGAACCGGTGGGCAAATCGCTCCAGCCATTGCGAGGAGAGCGCGATCTCCGGCAGCAGCACCAGCGCCTGGCGTCCCTGGCGGAGTGCCTCTGCGACCGCTTCCAAATAGACTTCGGTCTTTCCGGATCCGGTCACGCCATCGAGCAGCGTGACGGCAAATGCGTGGCTCGCAACTGCGTGCCTGAGCGTGAGAGCCGCGACCTGCTGATCCGCCGACAACGCCCGGCTCGGGTACTCCGGGTCCGGCGCCGCGAACGGGGATGCTTCTGCCAGCTGAGCGGGAACCAGGAGGCCGGTCTCGGCCATAGCGCGAATCACCCCCGCACCGACCCGGGCCTCTCGCGCCAGTTCGCTCGTGCCGCGCGGCGCTCCATCGCTCAGCACATCGAGCACCCGCCGTCGCCCATCGTTCAGTCGCGCGGCCTCCGGCAGACGTTCGGGCGGACGCCAGCCGTGCGCCGGCGCCCGTGGTGCGGGCATAACGCGCAGCGCCATCGCCATCACTTCGCCCGGCGTTGCCAGTGTGTAGGACGCCATCCAGTCGATGAAATGCCGCAACTCCGGCCGCATCGGCGGCGTATCGACCTTGCCGATCAGCGGCTTGAGCCGGCGGTCGGGCACCGCCGCGTCGGGCGGGGTATCCCACACGACACCCAGCTCTTCGCGCGCGTTCAGCGGCGCCAGCACCACGTCGCCGGGTTCTGCGTCGAACTCCGCCGGCACACGGTAGTCAAACGGTCCGGGCAGCGGGTAAGGCAGGAGTACGGGCACGCGTTTCACGAGAGTGCTGCTTCGCTTTGGATCGGAACCTTTCATCCTATATGATCGGCACACCGCAGGCGTCGGCTTCCCGCTGGCGGCAAAACGGAGCGATGAGATGAAATTCTTTGTCGACACCGCCGACACCACGGAGATTCGCCCGCTGGCGGCCAGTGGATTGCTCGACGGTGTGACCACAAACCCGTCCCTTGTCGCCAAGACCGGCAAGAAATTCCTCGACGTACTGGCGGATATCTGCGCCATCGTGCCGGGCCCTGTCAGCGCCGAGGTCGCCGCGACCGATTACGATGGCATGCTGGCCGAGGCGCGCGTGCTTCGTGAGGTGGCAAAGAACGTCACGATCAAGGTCCCGCTGACCCCGGACGGGCTGCGCGCCTGCCGTCACCTGCGTGACGAAGGCACCATGGTCAATGTCACGCTGTGCTTTTCCGCGGCGCAGGCGATTTTGGCGGCCAAGGCCGGCGCCAGCTTCGTCAGTCCGTTCGTTGGGCGATTGGACGACATCGGCGAGCATGGCATGGGCCTGATCGCCGACATTGTGCAGATCTACCGCAATTATCCTGCCTTCGAGACCGAGGTGCTGGTCGCCTCGGTGCGCAGCCCGATGCATGTGGTGCAAGCCGGCCAGATCGGCGCCCATGTCGTAACCGTCCCGCCCGCAATCCTGCGGTCCTTGTTCAACCACCCGCTGACCGAGAAGGGCCTGGCCGCATTCCTCGCCGACTGGGCGAAGACCGGCCAGAAGATCGCCTGAGCGGGTCTCCATGAGCCTGCCTTCGCCGCAACCGGACGAGACCGACGCCGCGCTCGTCGCAGCGTTCCTGCGCGCCAACCCGCACTGGCTCGCGGAGAACCCCGAACTCTATCGCGTGCTGACGCCGCCGCGCCGGGTGCACGGCGAGCATCTGGCCGACCATATGGCAGCGATGGTGCACGCCGAGCGTGCCCACTCCGCCGCGATGGCCGAACGCGCCGACACGGTGCTCGCGGCCGGCCGCGCCGCGGCAGGTCTGGCCGCGCGCGTTCAGGAAGCGGTACTGGCGCTGCTCCGCTCGCCCGATCCGGTCGATTGCGTCAGTCACGAAATGCCCGGGATCCTTGGGGTCGATTCGGTCCATCTCTGTATCGAGGGGCAGCGCGCGGGAACCCGCCGTCTGCCGCGCGGAACCGTCTCGCAACTCCTGGTCGGGCGGCAGGTGTTGTTCCGTGACGTGGCGACGAACGAGCGGCTGCTGCATGCCGAAGCGGCAGGCCTCGCCGGCCACGATGCGCTGGCCCTGGTCCCGGGCGAAGGTCCGCCCGCTCTGCTCGCGCTCCTGGCGCGTGACGCGCGTGCGCTCGACCCGGCGCAGGGCGCCGGGGCGCTGGCCTTCCTCGGCCGGGCCGTTGCCGCCGCGCTGGGTCGCTAGCCTCTATGGGTCTGGGCGACCGTCACCAGCAACACGACCGGCTGCTCTCCCACCGGGGACGGACGGAAGCGGGACGGATTGAGACCCGCCCGACAGATCGCCATTCCGGGGGAGAGCGCGGGAGCGGCGTCTGCGCCGCGGCCGTCTCATCGGGTGCGGATCAGCCGTCAGGCCGGGACGAATCCCGCCACGACAGCCCACGTCAATGACGGCTCAGGAAGCCCGCGCTCTGTTCCTCGACTGGCTTGGCGCAGAACGCCGCTCCTCGCCGCACACGCTCGAAGCCTATGGCGCCGATCTCGCTGGTTTCCTGGGCTTTCTCACCAACCACCTCGGGGCCGAGCCGGACCTGGCGTCCCTGGCCGGGCTCCAAGCCGCCGACATCCGCGCCTGGCTCGCCGCGCTGGCCAGCCACGGCGCCGGCAACGCGACGCGCGCGCGGCACCTGGCCGCGGTGCGGACGTTTTTTCGTTGGCTGGCTCGCCGCCATGGCATCGACAACGCGGCGCTCCGCCTCATCGTGTCGCCGCGGGCGAAGCGGCCGCTCCCACGCGCGCTGTCGCGAGACGCGGCACGCGCCGCTGCCGAGGAGGTGAGCGAGGTCTCTCACTCCGTTCAGCTGCAAGCGCGCGACGAGGCGCTTTTCACGTTGCTCTACGGTTGTGGCCTCCGCATCGCCGAGGCGCTGGCGCTGAATGTGCGGGACGCACCACTGCCCGGGTCCGTGGATGCTCTACGGGTGATCGGCAAGGGCGCCAAAACGCGTGTGGTGCCGGTGCTGCCCGCCGTTCGGGCATCCATCGCCGCTTGGCTCGCGCTGCACCCGGCCCGCGAGCCGGACGCACCATTGTTTGTCGGCGCGCGCGGTGGCCGACTCAACGCGGGCGTGGCGCAACGCACCTTGCGAACCTTCCGCCGCCAGCGCGGATTGCCGGAGCATGCGACGCCGCACGCGTTGCGTCATTCTTTCGCAACGCATCTCTTGGAAGGTGGCGCTGATCTGCGTTCCATTCAGGATCTGCTCGGTCATGCGAGCTTGACCACGACGCAGCGCTACACCAGTGTCGAAACGGCACGACTGATCGACGTGTGGCGCAAGTCGCACCCGCGCGCGTAACACGGAACCGCGTTCCGGGCCCGCACCGCTGCCAGGAACAAACCCGCCTCGACTTGCGTCTGTACTGCGAAACAACCAGGAAGCTCCCGTGGCGACACAAGCCTGGCTGAATCGGATCGGCACCGCGGTGCCACCGCACGATATCCACGCCGAATTCGTCGATTTCGCCCGCACCACGGCACTCGACGGCCGGACCGCGGCGCTGTTCGATCGCATGGCGACGCAGGCGGAGATCGAGCACCGCTACGCCATTTTCGCGCCTGGCCCGAAGCCGCGTGACCGCGTTCTCGACGCCGACGGCTTCTATCGTCGCGGCGCCTTTCCTTCGACCGCCGCCCGCATGATGCGGTTCGAGACCGCCGCGCCGGAACTGATCGGGGGTGCCATTACGGCGCTCGATATCACCGAGGAACGTGACGCGATCACCCATCTGGTCGTTGCCAGCTGCACCGGCTTCGTTGCGCCCGGTCTCGATTTCCAGATCCTGCGCGCCGCGCGCCTGGCAGAGAGCGTCGAACGCACCGTGGTCGGTTTCATGGGATGCTTCGCCGCGGTGAACGCACTCAAGCTCGCGCATCACATCGTCCGTTCGGAACCGCTCGCCAAAGTGCTGGTGGTGAACATCGAATTGTCCAGTCTGCATCTGCAGGAGGACTGGCGCATCGAAAAGCTGCTGAGCTTCCTGCTGTTTGGTGACGGCGCATCGGCCTGTCTGGTCTCCGCTGAGCCCGCCGGCCTTGCGCTCGGCCGATTCCATGCCGCGGTGATTCCCAACAGTGCGGAGTTGATCACCTGGCATATTCGTGATCGCGGATTCGAGATGCACTTGTCCGGCCAGGTGCCCGGCCGTATCCGCCGCTGGCTGCCGAATCACGGCGCCGCGTTGCTCGGCCACCGCACACCGGACGACATCAGATTATGGGCGGTGCATGCCGGGGGCCGTTCCATCCTCGATGCGGTGCAGGTCGGGCTTCAGTTGCCACCCGACGCACTGAGCCATTCACGCGCGGTGCTCCGCGGTTTCGGCAACATGTCGTCAGTGACGCTGATGTTCGTACTCGACCGCATCCTGCGGAGCGCAACGAGCGTCGGTGACGGGATGGCGATGGCGTTCGGCCCCGGACTGACCGTGGAAAGCTTCGCGTTCCACCGGCCGTAATGGACCGTCAGCTCAAGCAGACGGCCTTCTCTGGGACTGACCACAGGAAGGCCAGGCGTCGTCCCCTCCAGCGCCATGACAAAGCTGGTGGCCAGCATGCCGCGTTGGCGGATCACGCGAGCCGCGTTGTGGTCGGCGGACGCAGCGAAGCCGCAGCCGATACACTGGAAAGTATCTCGGTTCGGCCTGTGCCTCCGCTCGATCAGGCCACAACTGCTGCACGGCTGGCTGG
>JASHQG010000272.1 GCA_030037665.1 Acetobacteraceae bacterium | reverse complement strand
CGGGTCGCCGGCGTCGTGACCGAACGCGGTCGTATTGCCTGCGAATCGGTGGTGCTTGCCGGCGGCGTGTGGTCGCGGCTGTTTTGCAGTTCGCTCGACCTGCGGTTGCCGCAGCTGAAAATAAGGTCGTCCGTGATGCGCACCTATCCTCTGGATGGTGGACCGGAAGCGTCGTGCAGCGGCTTCGGATTCGGCGTCCGTAAGCGACTCGACGGCGGTTACAACGTCGCCAGCTGGAGCGGCAACGTGCACGACATTGTACCGGATACGCTGCGCTTTTTCGTCGATTTCCTCCCAGCGGCACGAACGGAATGGGATGTGCTCCGGCTGCGGTTAGGATCAGCATTCCTCCAGGAGTGGCGGCAGTCGAATCGCTGGTCGCTTGATGCCGAAAGCCCCTTCGAACGGACGCGGGTGCTCGATCCGCCACCGTATGAGCCAATCTTGCGCCAGGCCCGCGACTCCATTGTCGCTGCCTTCCCGGCATTTCGCGATATGCGAGTGGCGGAGACCTGGGGCGGGGTGATCGACGTCACGCCGGATGCGGTCCCGATCATTTCCGCCGTCGATACCGAACCTGGGTTCTTGATCGCCACCGGCTTCACCGGCCACGGTTTTGGAATTGGACCTGGCGCTGGCAGGCTCGTGGCGGACCTCGTCACCGGTGCGGCCCCGGTTGTTGATCCTGCACCGTTCCGGTTCAGCCGCTTCAGCGACGGCACACGTCCGCGGCCGTCGCCACTGGCGTAGCTTGCAGCCTGGGCCTCATCGCCCAGGCCGGGAAGAGCTGGCGGACCGCTACTCTGCCACACCCCGCCATTCAGCGCGCTCGCTCGGTCATGCGCCGCGCAGCGACAGGTTGTCTCGCCGGCAGGCGAACAACGACCGGACTCTCGTAGATGCAACGGCGGCCCCTCTTTCGCGCGCGCCGTCACGGCGCCCGGGGGGCGCGCATGCGGAATGCACCTCCCCTGGGCCGGTCAACCGGGCGAGGCGTCTTGCCGGACAACACCGCGCATCGTCGGGCCTGCCCGGGGATGCCGGTCGGCTGAGCCCCGCTGATCTCCGGGCGTGGTGTCATTGCATGGCGGGGGCGGGGCAACTGCTGGCAGGCCGGCAATGGTGCTTAACCGGAACAAAATTCTACAAAGGGTGAGACTGACCCTTTCGAAAAATGTTTGAAACTAAGCTGTTTGGTCGGCTGGACGGGACGTCTGGTCCGTGCTCGACTGACGGTCATGTTCCAGGCTGCACGTGCGGCTCTGTGCGGGCTGCTCCAAACTACGAAACATCCGCTCAGCGGCGATCGGTACTAACTGTTTCATAGTGCATTTGTGTATTCTTCGTAAGCCCTCACGTGTTCCCTTGACGATCCTGCATAATGGCACATTTTCCGTCCCCACCGACAGCGGTGCAGCCCGCCCGGTGATGTCTGTTAATTTCCCGAAAGAATGAGCATGAGTGGCGAGGCAAGGAAGCCTGCTGTCCTGCTGGTGCAGGATGTCGACGAGATGGCGATCGCACCGGACACCGACGATAGCGGGATCAACTGGATCAGCATCCGCGTTGGCGACGCCTCTATCCGGTTGTCACCTCACCTTGCCCCGGAGATTGCGCAAAAGCTGATCGACGCACAGCAGGCGTGCAGGGCCGAGACCCAGCGATGGCTGGACACGGTCTCATCGGCGCTCGCGGCTTATCGGACCCGCGAAGACGAAGCAGAGGCGACGTCAGAACCTGAAAGTACCGCGGAGGCAGTCAGCGCTGTCATATACAGCGAGAACCCCGTTATTAAATCCCGGTCATCTGGAAGCGAAGATGACTTCGACTGCATCGACATCGAATGCCCCCGCTCGGGTGACAGCGTCACGTTGTTCTGCGCCGACATAGACATGGATGACTTTATCGACCGCCTTCGACTGGAGTGGGATCGCGTGCAAGAACGCTGGGACGAAAAAAACCCGGACGATCTATAGCTGCACCAGCGGCGGCGCGGCCGCTGCTCGTGGTCACGCCAGGCCCGGATTTGCCAAAGCACTGCCGATCAAGCGGAGCACCCGCAGGGAACGGCCGCCGGCCGGGGAGATTTCAGCCCGCTAGCAGCCCGGAAGCGACCATGCGCGCCCGCGCGTCCTGCATCGCGTCGGCCACCGCGAGCGCTGCGGCGAGGGCACGGCGCCCGGCTGCGGCGTCCACTAACACGGGCGCGCCGTCCAGTACCGAGGCAACGAACGCGGCATGCTCGGCCGCCAAAGAATCGTGGTCCTGCCAGGAGACTTCCTCGATGCCGAAGCCTTCGACGCCAGGCACCGGCCGGCCACGCCCGCGCGTGACCACGCTGAGCTGGCGGTTCGCGAAATCCACCGCGAGGTAGCCGTTACAGGCGAAGATGCGCATGCGCCGCTCGGTGCGTGCGGCAACGCGGCTGGCGGTGATCGTCGCCACCGCGCCGCTGGCAAAGCGGATTCGCGCGTTGGCGATGTCCTCGTGCGCACTGGCAACGGCGGCGCCGACCGCATCGACATGTGCGATCGGGCTGTCCACCAGTGACAGGATCAGGTCCAGGTCGTGGATCATCAGGTCAAGGATCACGGAGACGTCGGTGCCGCGCAGCTTGAACGGGGCAATGCGCGTCGCCTCGATGTAGAGTGGCGCACCGAGGCGTCCAGCCAGCGCCGAATGAGCCGCAGAGAAGCGTTCGAGGTGGCCAACCTGCAGGACCAGGCGGCGCGCCGCCGCGCACGCGGCGAGTTCGTCGGCCTCGGCGAGCGTGGCGGCGATCGGTTTCTCCACCAGAACATGCTTACCGGCGTTGAGCGCCGCGAGTGCGAGGCTGTGATGGACCTCGGCGGGAGCGGCGACGATCACGGCGTCGCACGCAGCAAGCAGCGGCCCGAGTTCCATGTCCGGCGCGCCGGCCTCCCAGCCGACGGTGCGGGCGCGCTCGGCGTCGATATCGTGGATCCCGACAAGCCTGGCACGCGGTTCGGCCGCCGCCTTCAGGGCGTGATAGCGACCGAAATGGCCGGCACCGGCGATGCCGACGCGGAGCGGGGCGGATGGCATGCGTGCATTCTACACCTCTCCCGCGCCGCGGGAGAGGTCACGAGCCGAAGCGATGCGGGCAAGCCGCGGAACGCGCGATTTGTCCCCTGCGATGCCACAACCCTCGGTGCGCGCAGCGCGCCGCAACCTCGTCCGCCGGAGGCGGACGAGGTCTCCGTCGCGTCAGACGGTCTGCAGAATCCGCTCCGGCTCCATCTCGGGCGTCATCTCGCGTCGCCAGTCGGCCGTGTGCGGCAGCACCGCCTCGTGCGCGCGGAGCGGATAGTAACTGGCACTGGTGCCCGCCGGTGCGCCGCCCGCCTCGGCCGTCTTCACCGCCTCGCGCAGCAGCTTGCGCGCCTGGATGATCGCTTTGTCCGCCGGCCCGAGGTGCTCCTGAGAGCGGTCGACGATCTTGCCCATGCTCTCCTGGATCGCGCGATCCTGCACATTGATCCCGTCGATCCCGGTGTAGTTTTCGGTCCGCTGCACCAGCCGATCCAGCAAGTAGTTGTTGCCGCGGTTCGCCTTCGACCGGAACGTCGATGGATCGACGTGCAGCGGTCCGTTGCCGAGGCCGCGCTCCATCCGATCCTCCTCGGACAGCGGCCCGTCGGGGCAATAGCTCCAGTTGAACACCATGGTCGTGACGTCATCGATCGGCACCCAGCAATGCCCGGCGTCGAGCTGCAGCCCGCTCTCCGACGTCGCCGGCCGGATCTGATGGAACGGCAGGATGAACTGGTACGTGCGGATGTGCATGTCGTCCTCGCCCAGCGGACGGACGCCAGCGTATTGAAAACCATAATCCGTGATGTCGACGACAAGCTTCGGCGCCTTGCCGCGCACGAACGGATTGGAGGGCTTGATTCCGCCGCGCGTCGAGGTTTCAGAAATCAGCCGGTGCATGATCGGCGCGTGCGACGTGTCGATGCCGCCTTCCACACCCTGCAGCCAGTTGCATTCCTGGATCACCTTGGTCACGTGCCGGTGTGATTCCGGCGCCTGGGTCCAGGCGAACTTCGGCAGCGGCGGCATCTTCTCCGCCGGGCCGAGATACGCCCAGATGACGCCGCCCAGCTCGCAGGTCGGATAGGCGGTCATCCGTACTTTGTGCTTGAAGTCGTACTCCTCGGGCTCGTTCATCATGTCGACGCAGGCGCCCGCCACATCGAATTTCCAGCCGTGATAGACGCAGCGCAGGCCGCACTCCTCGTTACGCCCGAAATACAGCGACGCACGCCGGTGCGGGCAAAGTTCATCGAGGAGGCCGATGCGGCCCTCGCTATCGCGGAACGCGACGAGATCCTCGCCGAGCAAGCGCACGCGCACCGGAGGGCAATCCGGCTCGGGGATCTCCCGCGACAGCAGCGCGGGCAGCCAGTAACGTCGCAAGGTATTTCCCATCGGCGTTCCCGCGCCAACCCGGGTGACAAGTTCGTTCTCCTCACGTGATAGCATCGCCGGCTCCTCGTCTGCTCTGGTACCAATTCCCCGCGGACGGTTCGCCTCGCCCGGGTTTTCCGCAAGCCTACGCAGGCTTACCAGCAGTGCGCAACGCCCGCGTGGCCACGGGGCGTGCAACGTCTCGGGAGCCTCGCCACCAACCTCCGACCGGAAGGCTCTGGCGCTTCGAACGTCGCTAAGGCCATGCCCCGTGCTGTTTGGCGCTGCAGCGGCGGTTGCTGGTTCGCTGTTAGGCGAAAGCAGCCGTGCGATCCTACCGAGCCAGCGCCCGTCCCACCTCGTCGAGCGCGGCGGGATCCTCGATCGTCGCCGGCACCGGCACGCTCTCACCGTCCGCAATCCGCCGTATGCTCCCGCGCAGAATTTTGCCCGACCGCGTTTTCGGCAGACGAGGCACCACACGCGCATCGCGGAAGGACGCCACGGGTCCGATGCGCTCGCGAACCAGCGACACCAGCTCGGCGCAGATTTCCCGCTCGGGTCTGTTCACGCCGGCTTTCAGGACCACGAGCCCGATCGGTGTCTGCCCTTTCAGCTCGTCCTTCGCACCAACCACCGCGCATTCCGCAACATCGACATGCGAGGCCAGCACTTCCTCCATGGCCCCTGTCGAAAGACGGTGGCCCGCCACATTGATGATGTCGTCCGTGCGGCCCATCACCGATACGTCGCCGCCCGCGTCAATAACGCCTGCATCGCCGGTGCGGTACCAGCCGGGAAAATCCGCCAGGTACGCTGAACGGTAGCCATCGTCGTTCTGCCAGAGCGTCGGCGCACAGCCAGGCGGCAGTGGCAGGCGCACGCACAGATTGCCGCTCTCTGTGCGATCGAGTGCGCGGCCTTCGTCGTCCACGGCGTGCAATTCGTAACCGGGGCACGGCCGTCCACCGGCGCCGGGATTGAACGGGAACAGGCCGAACTGCCGGAACCCCGAGGTGATCGCCCAGCCGGTTTCCGTTTGCCACCAGTGATCCACCACCGGCCGCTGCAAGAGATCGGCGGCCCAGATCGCGGTCGGCGGATCGCAGCGCTCGCCGGCCAGGAAGAGGGCTTCGAATTTCGACAGATCATAGGCGCCGAGCAGCTTACCCTCGGGATCCTGCTGCTTGATCGCGCGCATCGCGGTGGGCGCGGTGAACAACACCTTCACGCCGTGCTGCGCGATCACGCGCCAGAACGCGCCGGCATCCGGTGTGCCGACTGGTTTTCCCTCGTATATGATCGTCGTGCAGCCACGCAGCAATGGCGCATAGACGATATAGCTGTGGCCGACGACCCAGCCGACATCGGATGCCGCCCAGTAAACGTCGCCAGCATCGGCGCCATAGATCATCTGCATGGAGTTCCACAACGCCACCGCATGGCCGCCGTTGTCGCGCACCACGCCTTTCGGCCGGCCGGTCGTGCCTGACGTGTAAAGAATATACAGCGGATCGGTCGCCGCGACCGTGACGCAGTCCATCGGCTTGCCGGCGGCCTCCGCTTCGCGCAGGTCGTGGTCGCGGCCGGGTGTTAGCGCGCACGGCGACTGTTCACGCTGCAGGATCAGGCAGGCATCCGGCTTGTGCGATGACAGGCCGATCGCGGCATCGAGGAGTGGTTTGTACTGGATCACGCGGCCGGGTTCGAGACCACAGGACGCGGATACGATCACCTTCGGCTTTGCATCGGCGATGCGGCTCGCGAGTTCCGCGGCCGCGAAACCGCCGAACACCACGGAATGAATGGCGCCCAACCGTGCGCAGGCCAGCATCGCGACCGCGGCTTCGGGCACCATTGGCAGGTAGATCACGACGCGATCGCCGCGGTCGACGCCAAGCTGCGCAAGCGCGCCGGCGAATTTGGCCGTGCGTGTTTGCATCTCGGCGTAGGAAAAGTTCTCGATCCGCCCGGTCATCGCGCTGTCCCAGATCAGCGCGGGCTGGCCGCCGCGGCCGGCTGCAACGTGCCGGTCGATGCAATTATAGCAGGTGTTCAGCGAGCCGCCGGTGAACCAGCTGCCGTATGGTCCCTGCGACGGATCGAACACCTTGTCCCAGCGGTTCTCCCAGGTGATGCCGTCGGCGAGACTCGCCCACCATGCCTGCGGATCGCGCTGCCACGCCGCATAGGCGTCGTCATACGTCATTCCCCCGGGCATCGTTTCGCTCCTCATCTGCGAGCGCCGTCGTGATACGGCGCAATTGGGCCAGCAGCTGAGGCTTGTCCGCACCTGCGATGCGGTCAAGCAGCGCGTCGTGCGCCGTGGCAAGTTCGCGCAAGCGTCGGTGCATCGCCTCGCCGTCGGCCGACAGGCGGAGCAGGAAGGCACGTCGGTCGGAGCGGGTGCGTTCGCGCTGGATCAGCCCACGGTTGGCCAGCACATGCAGCGTGCCGGTGATGCTGGAGCGGTCGCGCCCGACGGCATCGGCGATCGCGGAGGGAATGATGCCGGGATTCTCGCCGATCACCGCAAGCACCTCGGCGTGCGCGGGATCGAGCTTGGTATCGGCGATGCGGGCGGCCAGGTTGCGCAGCGCTGCCTCATGCGCCATGCGCAGATGGAAGCCGACGCTGTTGGTCAGGCGGCCAAGGCGGGTAGGGGGAAGCCGGAGCGCCATTGGCCGAAGGATGCCCCGTTTGGCGGGTGCGCGCAAGATCGTTACGTTTTCAAGCAGATTCCGACAGGAGAGCGCGATGCACGGACAGGGGTTGCCGGCGGTGGTGACAGGGGGCGGGTCAGGGCTGGGCGCGGCGACGGCCGAACGCCTCGCGCGAGCAGGCTGGCGCGTCACCGTGCTCGACATCGACCGCGCGTCGGCCGAGGCGAGTGCGGCCAGGATCCGCGGTCGGGCCGTGGCCTGTGACGTGGCCGATGCGGCGTCGGCCGAGGCGGCTCTGACTGAAGCGCGTGCGGCGCAGGGCGTGGAGCGGCTCCTGGTGAACTGCGCCGGCGTCGGCACAGCGGGGCGGATCGTCGGCCGCGACGGGCCGCTGAAGCTCGACGCATTCGAGCGCGTGATCCGTGTCAATCTGATCGGCACGTTCAACATGCTGCGCCTGTCGGCGGCGGCGATGAGCGGCCTGGAGCCACTGGAGGACGGCGAGCGCGGGTTGATCGTCAACACCGCCTCGATCGCGGCCTACGAGGGGCAGGTGGGACAGGCGGCGTACGCGGCCTCGAAGGGCGGCGTGGTCAGTCTCACTCTGCCGGCCGCGCGCGAGCTGGCCCGTGCTGGCGTGCGGGTGATAACGATCGCGCCGGGTTTGTTCGAGACGCCGATGGTGGCGGGGTTGCCGCCCGACGTGCAGCAGAGCCTGGCGACAGGCGTGCCGTATCCGCCGCGCCTCGGCCGACCGGCGGAGTACGCGGCGCTGGTACAGCACATCACCGAAAACAGGTACCTGAACGGCGAAGTGATCCGGCTGGACGGCGCGCTGCGCATGCCACCACGTTAGCGGGGTGCGCGCGCATCCCGGGGTGACGGGGGACCTGCGGTTTCCGGTGGCCCAGCCAATTGAACCAAATCATGGAACGGCGCATCAAACGGCGCGCAATCAATCGGTTCCCTTGCTGCCGCCCCTGCGAGGGCCAACCGCGAGGATAACGTCATGGATCAGAGAACCGGCCTGAACCAGCCGCAGCCGGCCGCAGCGGTGGAACCGCTCGAGCGGGAAACCATCAACCGTGTCGCATGGCGCCTCGTGCCGCTGCTCATGCTCGGCTATTTCTGCGCCTATCTCGACCGGGTGAATGTCGGCTTCGCCGCTCTGACGATGAACAAGGCGCTGGGCTTCTCCGAAGCCGTGTTCGGCTTTGGTGGCGGCGTATTCTTCATCGGCTACTTCCTTGCGGAGATCCCCAGCAACCTGATGCTCAACCAAGTCGGCGCGCGCAAATGGATCGCCCGCATCCTGCTCACCTGGGGCATCATCTCCGGCCTCACCGCCTTCGTCTGGAACGATCTGAGTTTCTACGGTGCCCGCTTCCTGCTCGGACTGGCAGAGGCAGGTTTCTATCCCGGCATCGTGCTGTACCTGACGTGGTGGTTCCCGTCCTTTTACCGCGCCCGCATGATGGCGATCTTTCAGTCTGCGAGCGTGATTTCGCTGATCATCGGGCCGCCGGTGTCGGCCGCGCTGCTGGCGCTGGACGGCACGTGGGGCCTGCAGGGCTGGCAGTGGCTGTTCCTCGCCGAGGCGCTGCCGCCGATCATTATGTCCGTCGTCACCTGGTTCCTGCTGACCGACCGGCCGCGCGATGCGCACTGGCTGCGTCCCGAGCAGCGCGAGTGGCTGCAGGCGCGCATCGATTCCGAACAGACACAGCGCGAGACAGTGCACCGCTTCGCGTTCTGGGAGACGATGCGAAACGGGCGGGTCTGGTTACTCACCCTGGTGTATTTCGGCCAGAATGTCGCGAATTATGGGCTGCTGTTGTTCCTGCCGACGCTGGTCAAGTCTTTCGGCGTATCAACGCAGGCGACGGGATGGCTCACCGCGCTGCCATTCGTTTTCGCGGCGATCGCCATGATTTATTGGGGCCTGCGCTCGGATCATAGTGGCAACCGCGTCATGTATGTTGCCTCGGCGTGCGCGGTGACGGCGGCGGGGTTGGGCGCAGCGGCGTTCATCGGCGCCGCGCATCCGGTCTGGATGATGGTCGCGATCATCCTGGGCGTGATGGGCCAGCAGTCGATCGCCCCGACCTTCTGGCCGCTGCCGACGGCGATGCTGTCGGGCGTGGCCGCGGCGGGCGGCATCGCGCTGATCAATTCCGTCGGCAACCTGGGCGGGTTCCTCGGGCCGTATATGTACGGCCTGATCAAGGACGCCACCGGTGGTCATAACATGTTCGCGCTGCTCGCGTTGGCCTCAGCGCCGCTGATCTGCACGATCATCCTGCTGGCGCTCGGGCACGACCGGCGGCTCGAGCGCATTCCGGCGCATGCGTAGCGGTTGAGGAGATCTCTCACGCGACGCAGAAGAGATCGCGCTGCGCAGCAACAAGAGCGAGCAAATATATCCCTCGCCCAGCGCTGCCGTGCGACCGCTGCCGCGCGGCCGAGCAGGTTTTTGTTATCTCAGCCGAGGCACGACGTCCCGAAAGAATCGCTCCAGACTTCTGTTCATCTGCTCAGGTCGCATTCCCGGCGGCACCGCCCAGCTCACCAGGTCCGTAATCCCGTATTCCCGAATGAACGCACCCAGTTCCGCCGCGCAGTGCTCGACATCGCCGACCACCCAGGACTGTGGGATGCGCGCGGCGTCGGTGTTGCCGCGCACGCCGCCGGCGCTGACGCCGCCGCCGATTTCCGCCTGGAAGCGCGCGTAGACGCTCATGCGATAACGTTCCGCCGCGCGCACTGGCGGCCAGTCCCGCTCGGCATCATCCGTGACCAGGCATGAACGAATGATGCCGACCCGTTTCGTGTCGGGATCGCGACCGGTCGCGACGAGTTCTGCGCGCCACGGATCCAGCGCGGCGGATCGGGCGCCCTGCGGCAGCAGGTTGGTGTCGAACCGCGCCGCACGCCGCGCCCCGGCTTCTGACATCGCGGCCACCCAGAGCGGCGGACCGCCCGGCTGGACGTAGCCGGGACGAATGACGACATCGCTGCATTCATAGCGCTTGCCGGAAAAGCTGAAGCGCTCGCCCGTGAAGCACTGCTTGAGCACAGCGATACCTTCGTCGGTCAGTGACACGCGGCGCGACACGGGCAGGCCGAAGCCGCGGAATTCATGCGGCGCATAACCCATGCCCAGGCCGACCTCGACACGCCCGCCGCTGATATTGTCGAGCACCGCGAGGTCTTCCGCCAACCGAATCGGATGGTTGAACGGCAGAAGACAGACGTCGCAGGAAAAGCGTGCGTGTTTGGTACGCGCCGCCAGCGCGCCGGCAACCGGAATCCACGACGGCAGATAACCGTCTTCGAGGAAATGATGCTCGGTGAACCACACGAGATCGAGGCCGAGACCGTCGAGCCACGCGACCTGGTCCATGATCGCCGCATAAAGGCTCGGATTGTCCATGCCAGTCGCTGACGTGTTGCGGAAATCATAGACCAATCCGACGCGCAGATGTGGTCGCATGGCATCATCCTCCCTGGAGCCCGACGAGGTTGCGTCGGGCCCGAGGGTTGAACAAGCACCCGAACGGGTCGGCAACCGGTGTGGCCGCGGCTCGCCAAACGCGCGTACAGCGCCTGGTCGAGTGCGACCGCGCGCTCCGCCAGGTCAATGGCCGCCTGCGGCCTTCGCCTGGCTGGTTCGATGCCGCTGTTACCCTCCGTTCCGCCTGATCGCGCTCGACGGTGAGCAGCTCCTTACGCAGTGAGCCGAGCGACAGCTGATTGATCGCTGCAGCGGCGATCGACAAGACAGCCGTCACCCCGCGTGTTTCAGGAATAGATCGACGCGCGCCACTGCCGCCGGGCGTGTCAACCAACGCATGCCTCGACGCGTCCATCAGTGGCGGATCGAAGCACCCTACTCACCTGCGCCGGTGCAGGAGCTGATGCGTGCGACGCTCCGCCCCCGATAACACTGACTTTGCGCATCGGTTAGACGAAGCAGCGGTCCGTCCAGCAACGCACTGCTTTCGTCGGCAATGCGCGCCCTACGGCGTGCAGGACAGATCCGTCCCGGCGAGTTCCGTATCGAGCACCGATTCGTCGGCCGGGCAAAGGATTTGCGACGAGACGGATGTCGCAGGCGCGCCGAATGCACCATTGGAGCCGGTGGCGCCCGCTCCCGAGCTTCCCGTGCTCGGGCTGCTCCCCACCGCGGTGACGTTGCCGGTGGACCCGCCGATCGTACTGCCAGTCGCCGCGCCAACCGAGTTGTTGGTGGTTTGCGCGACACTGCTGCTGCCCGCGGAGGCTGTGGTTGCGCCGTTACCCGCACTGGTCAGCTGAGAACTCGTTGCAGTTGTGCCTGAGGCTGTGTTGGCAGACGAGACAGCACTGGTGCCCGCAAGAGTGCTATTCGACGGGGTCGAGGAAGTCCCCGCGGCTCCCGCCCCGACCCCGGCACTCGTCGTTGTCTCTGTGATCTGCGCCAGGGCTGGCGTGGCCAGGACCGCGGACAGAATCAGAGCAGCCGTAAGAAAGCGCATGGCGATCAACCGATGTTTGTGTCGTTGCCAGAGGCGACCCGCCGCACAAGCAGTCGGAACCGCCCCGGCAGATCGGCATGGGACCCGGCGATGACAAGACCTACCGCGGCGGTTGGCAAGCGCGGAGACGTTCTCCAGACGTTCTTCGACCTGAATGCAGCGATAAATCCACCCGTTTCTGCTCTCGACATCCCAAGAAGCATCACCCGGGCCGCGCAGGCTGGTTCATATTCTTCGTGGGTCCGGTGACCGACCGGGACCGCGCGAAACCGACGAGCCAATGCCGCCCGTGCGCCGCGGCTTGCGATGACAGCGACCGCTCTCCCGGCTACTCTCTCCCATGCCAGCCGCAGGAGCACACCATGCCATTTGATGAAGCGGGAGGAGGCCGCCCGGGACGCCGGCCCTCGCGTAATGTACTGGGCGGCGTGCTGGAAAGCTGCTCTGTCCGGCCGCTCACAGGTTTCTTTCGCAATGGCTGTTGCGACACCGCGCCCGAGGATGCCGGCAGCCACACGGTCTGCGCTGTCATGACCGACGAATTCCTGGCGTTCGGCAAACGCTCCGGCAACGATCTGTCGACGCCGCGGCCGGAGTTCGGTTTCGACGGATTGAAGGCAGGCGACCGTTGGTGCCTGTGCGCGCCGCGCTGGCAGGAAGCGCTGGAAGCCGGCCAGGCGCCCCGTGTCGTCTTGCGCGCGACGGAGGCCGGCGCGCTGCGCTGGTGCGATCTGGCCGATCTGAAGCGGTTCGCGATCGACCTCGACTGACGTCCCGCGTCTTTGCGCGAGGCGCGGCGGCGGAGCACCCGCTGCGGCGTTCGCTTCGCCGCTACACCGCGCCCGATGACAGGATCCCCGCCGCCCGGCCGATGTCGTGGTAGTCGAAACCGGCCTGACGCATCGCAACCGGGTCATAGACGTTGCGCATGTCAACCACGACGCATCCGCGCATCGCATCGCGCAACCGAACCGGATTGAGCGCGCGGAATTCGTTCCATTCGGTGATCAGCACCAGGGCGTCGGCGCCGGCAGCGGCGTCCAGCGCATCACGACAATAGATCACGCTCTCCGGCAGCACCGCGCGCGCCTGCTGCATGCCCTCCGGATCGAATGCGCGAATTGTTGCGCCGTCGCCCACCAGCCGCGACACGATCGACAGCGACGGTGCGTCGCGCATGTCGTCGGTCTCCGGCTTGAACGTCAGCCCGAGCACACCGATCGTCTTTCGGCGCACGCTGCCGCCGCACGCGGCGATGACGCGCATGGCCATGCTGGACTTGCGCGCGTCGTTCACCGCGACGGTCGCCTCCACCAGCCGCGTCGGCACGCCGCTGTCCTGCGCTGTGCGCACCAGGGCGAGCGTGTCCTTGGGGAAGCAGGACCCGCCATAGCCCGGTCCCGGGTGCAGGAACTTGCGACCGATGCGGCCATCGAGCCCGATGCCGCGCGCGACGTCGTGCACGTCGGCACCAACCTTCTCGCACAGGTCGGCCATTTCGTTGATGAAGGTGACCTTCATCGCCAGAAAGGCGTTGGCGGCGTATTTGGTCAGCTCGGCGGTTTCCAGGCTGGTGAAGACGATCGGCGCCTCGATCAGATAGAGCGGTCGGTAGAGCTGGCGCAGGACCTCGCGCGCCCGGTCGGACCCGGTGCCGATCACCACGCGGTCAGGGCGCATGAAGTCGCCGATCGCGTTGCCCTCGCGCAGGAATTCGGGGTTGGAGGCGACGTCAAAATCCAGGTCCGGTCTGGTGTTGCGGACGATCTCCTCAATCGCGCGGCCGGTGCCGACAGGGACCGTCGATTTTGTGACGATCACCGCATAGCCGGTGAGCGATCGCGCGACCTGTTCCGCGGCGGCGTAAACGTAGCTCAAGTCAGCGTGGCCATCGCCGCGGCGGGTCGGCGTGCCAACGGCGATAAACACCGCCTCTGCGCCGCGCACGGCCGTGGACAGGTCAGCGGTGAAGGCCAGGCGCCCGGCCGCGACGTTCTCCGCCACCAGTTGTTCGAGGCCGGGCTCGTGCAGCGGCATGCGGCCCTGGTGCAGCGCGGCGAGCCGGATCGGGTCGGCTTCAACGACAGAGACCTCGGTGCCGAATTCAGCGAAACAGGCGGCTGAGACAAGCCCGACATAGCCGCCGCCGATCATCGCAATGCGCATGTATGTCCCCTATCGCCTCGTCCGCATTCTGCGCCAGAGAGCGCGTGGCGCGGCGCGACGCGGGTGAGGCGCGGAACGCACCGGGCCTGCGCGCATTACGCCTGTCACCCTCGAGGCTTCGCGTCCTGAGCTCCTCGCGACCCGGGAGAGGTGTCTCCTTCCGGTCCTGAACAGACGCCCTCTCTGTAGTCGGTCCCGTCTCGCATGAGAAGCCGAGCCGGACGAGACGCGGTGGGTGGGCTCTGAGGCCATCGGCGCGCAGCTGCTCACGCACGGAACCCGTCGGAGCGCGCTGTTCATCAGGAGCCGTCGGTTGCCGTGCGCATGCAGACCGCAACCGCGGTGATCGCTTTCTTCAGGTGCGCGGCATTGCCGCAGTCGACGGATTTGCCCATGCCGCTCGCCGCCCGTCTTGCAGGTGACGGTACCAGCGCTGCGACAGCGGCCGTGACGCACCCCCCTTGGCATTGTCCAGGGGGTGCTCCAATCCGGCCGGCAATTAATACCGATACAGATCGTGCTTGAACGGACCGTTGATGCCGACCCCGATATACTCCGCCTGCTGCGGCGACAGCTTGGTCAGCTTCGCCGCGACTTTTGCCAGATGCAGGGCTGCCACCTTCTCATCGAGCAGCTTCGGAAGGGTGTACACCTTGCGCTCGTACTTGCCTGCCGGCGCGTTGAACAACTCGATCTGCGCCAGCACCTGGTTGCTGAAACTTGCGCTCATCACGAAGCTGGGGTGGCCGGTCGCGTTCCCCAGGTTCACCAGACGCCCTTCGGACAGCACGATCAGTCGCTTGCCGTCGGGAAACACCACTTCGTCCACCTGCGGCTTCACGTTCTCCCACTTGTAATTGCGAAGCGCCTCGATCTGGATTTCGGAATCGAAGTGCCCGATGTTGCAGACGATGGCGCGGCTTTTCATCCGTCGCATGTGATCGAGCGTGATCACGTCGATGTTGCCCGTCGCGGTCACGAAGATGTCGCCGATCGGCGCCGCATCATCCATCGTCGTGACCTGATATCCCTCCATCGCCGCCTGCAGCGCGCAGATTGGATCGACCTCCGTCACCATCACCCGGCACCCGGCATTGCGCAGCGAGGCCGCCGAGCCTTTACCCACGTCGCCGAAACCGTTCACGACAGCGACCTTGCCGGCCATCATCACGTCGGTGCCACGGCGGATTCCGTCCACCAGAGATTCGCGGCAGCCATACAGGTTGTCGAATTTCGACTTGGTGACGCTGTCGTTCACGTTGATTGCGGGCGTCAGCAGCTTGCCGTCGCGCGCCATGTCGCGCAGGCGATGCACGCCGGTGGTGGTTTCCTCGGAAATGCCGCGTACGTCCTTGAGCATCGCCGGATGTTTCTGATGCATCAGCAGCGTCAGGTCACCGCCATCATCCAGAATCATGTTTGGCAACCAGCCATCTGGCCCGCGCACCGTTTTCTCGATGCACCACCAGAACTCCTCCTCGGTCTCGCCTTTCCAGGCGAACACCGGCACGCCGCTCGCGGCGATCGCCGAGGCGGCGTGGTCCTGGGTGGAGAAGATGTTGCACGATGACCAGCGTACCGTCGCACCAAGCGCCTGCAAGGTCTCGATCAGCACGGCGGTCTGTACTGTCATGTGCAGGCAGCCGGCGATCCGGGCGCCTTTCAGAGGCTTCGAGGC
Source organism: Acetobacteraceae bacterium (assembly GCA_030037665.1). GTDB lineage: Bacteria > Pseudomonadota > Alphaproteobacteria > Acetobacterales > Acetobacteraceae > JASHVB01. The sequence goes on along the minus strand of JASHQG010000272.1, from coordinate 4,997 downwards.
GCCGTATTCGGCGCGGATTGCCATCAGGCCGGGCATTTCTTCCTCGGCCATGGCGATTTCCTTGCGGCCCCAATCGGCGAGCGCGATGTCCTTCACCTTGTGGTCCTGGCCAGCCATGAGTCGTGCTCTCCTGTTCAATGGGCGCCGCTATATAAAGATATCTGCATATTTGCAACCAGCGTCCGGCGTGTGAGGCTGGCGTCCCGATGTTCAGGCCCCGGCAACGGCGCCGGCCGCGCCACCCCTGGACACGGGGCCGCGCGCCTGCATCCTGGGTCCTCGCCCGCAAGCCAGGGAGTCCCGCCGATGAGTGCACTGGCCGAGACGGCCCCGCCCCGTCCGCCGATCGAAGGTCCGCCCGCCTGGTACGGCCCCGACCTTGCGCGGCGTCCCGACCAATGGACCTACCACCTGTCTCCCGCCGACATCGCCGAGATCGAGGCCGCGACCGCGGCTGTTCGGGCCCGCGCCCTCGACATCGCCGACATCACGCGCGCCGACTTCCCTCTTCCCGTCCTCGGCGCGACACTCGACCGTCTGCGCAACGATGTACTGAACGGCCGCGGCTTCGTCCTGGTGCGCGGCCTGCCGGTCGAGGATCGCCCGATCGCCGAGGTCGCCACCGCTTACTGGGGCATCGGAATGTTCTTCGGCAATGCGCGCTCGCAGAACGCCAAGGGTCACGTACTCGGCCATGTGCGCGATCTCGGCCTGTCGTCGACGGACCCGAACGTGCGCATCTACCAGACCGCAGAGCGGCAGAATTTCCACACCGACTCCTGCGACATCGTGTCATTGCTCTGTCTGAAGACTGCGAAGTCGGGCGGGCTGTCGTCGCTCACCAGCTCGATGACGGTCTACAACGAAATGGCACGACGCCGCGCCGATCTGGTGCACCGCCTGTTCCAGCCGATGCCCACCGACCGTCGCGGCGAGGTCCCCGAGGGCAAGAAGCCGTGGTTCGAAACGCCGATCTACAACGACCATGCCGGCTACCTGTCGGCCATCTACGCGCCGCATTACGTGCGCTCATCCCAGCGTTTCGCGTCAGCGCCACGGCTCAGCCCGCGGGACATTGAGGCGCTGGATTACTTCGATCGCCTGGCAGAAGATCCCGAACTCAGGCTCGACATGGAATTCCGTCCCGGCGACATGCAGTTCGTGCACAACCACACGATCCTGCACGACCGTACCGCGTTCGAGGACTGGCCCGAACCGGCGCGCAAGCGGCATCTGCTCCGGCTGTGGCTCGCCGCTCCCGGCGCGCGTCCGCTGCCGGAGGCGTACGTGGAACGCTACGGCAGCGTGGAAGTCGGTAACCGCGGCGGCATCATCTGCAAAGACACGCGCCTGCATGCGCCGCTTGGAGCGGTGTAGCCAGTTTCCTCGTTGCGGACGTATTCGGCTTCGGCGGCGTCTGGCGCTGGGTCCGGCGCTATCGTCCGCCTCCAGCTTTTCATCGCCGTCGTGATCGTCGTGGCGCTGCTGACAGGCGGCCCGATGGCCGGCAGTTCGTTACGGTGTAGAGATTAGTCGGGCAGTACATTTATCAATTGCGTACCCGGCACCCGATCACGCATAATTCCTGGCACGATGAACCGCGGGACCGCGATCCGGCGCTGCTTTGTCGTCAAATCAAAATAAACAGAACTCTCTGTCAGCCCGGATCATGGTCCCGCCCGACCCAAGGGAGGCAGGAATGACCACGGTTGCGGCAATCCTGAAACACAAGGGCTATCAGGTCACGGCGGTCGATCCGACGGCAACGATCGCGCAGGTGAGCGAGGTGCTAGCGACCCGCCGCATCGGCGCCGTGCTGGTACTCGATCGGACGGAACAACTGCTCGGCATCGTCAGCGAACGCGACATCGTACGCAGCCTTGCGGCGAACGGTGCGCCGACGCTGCAAATGACCGCGGGCCAGCTGATGACGCGCGCGATTCAGGTGGTGCACCCGGGCACGACAGTGGAAGAGGCCATGGCAATGATGACCGCCGGGCGATTCCGCCATCTGCCGGTGCTGGAGCATGACGTTCTGGTCGGGCTGATCAGCATCGGCGACGTCGTGAAGGCGCGCATCATGGAGCAGGCAAGCGAAGTCGACAGTCTGAAGGCGTATGTGGCGGGCGCGGCCTGAGCTCAGCTCGGGCCACCCTGCCATACCGGCTGGCCCAGATTGAGATCCCGCGGCTTCGTTGCCGCACCCGTCACGCCGCCCGCTGCGCCGCCGACCAGCGCGCCAACCAGCATGCCCGGCGGGCCGCCGATGATGCCGATGACGGCGCCGGTTGCAGCACCCGTTGCAGCCCCGCCGGTTGCCCGGCCGGGCTGCGAGTCGCCGCAGGCTGTCAACAGCAGCGCTGAACCAAATGCCGCCAGGATTGCAAATTGCCTCATCTTACCTCGCTTGGGTCGGCGGAACGATCCCGGGAACGTCGCCAAAGCCACGCTGCGCACGTGGCCCCGAACCGATTCGGATGCTGGACAGAGGTGACGGTGCGCCGCAACTCCGATTCCCTGCAACGAAAGAATCCGCCGCTGTCGCAGCGTCTAAACGCAACTCTGCCACAGCCAGTGCGTGAGCACGGCGGTGCCGGCGAGAAAATCGTCCAGTGTCATGGCCTCGCGCGGATTGTGGCTGCCGTTTTCGTTGCGGATAAAAATCATGCCCATCGGCACGCCGGCCGCGGCAAACGCCGCCGCATCGTGCGATGCAGGACTGCCAAGTTCCAGTACCGGCGTGCCTACCTCCGCCGCGCCGTCCAAGAGCGCCGCCTTGATCGCGGGATCGACGAGCCCCACCGCCGCACGTGCTGTTGCCCCACGCTCGAAATGCACACCGCGGCGCTGCTCGATGCCAGCGATCAGCGCATCGACCTGGCGTTCCAGCGCGGCCAGCACCGCTTCGTCGTAAGCACGCACGTCCAGGCTGAAATGAAACCGACCGGGCACGATGGTGAGGCCATGCGTTTCGGTGTCGGTGTGGAAGCGGCCGAGCGTTGCCGCCATCGGCACGCCGCGCGTCTCATGCTCTTCCCAGATGCGGTCGAGGCCCATGGCGAATTCCGCACCAGCGATCGCAGCATCGCGGCGAAACCGCCGCGGCAGGCCGACATGGTCGTGGCTGCCTTCAATCACCGCATGCGGATAGCGGAAATTCCCGGGAATTCCCGTGCAGATCCCGACAGCCCTGCCCGCTTCGACCAGGCTCGGCGCCTGCTCGATATGCAGCTCGAGATACGCGCGAAGCCGCGACGGGTCGAGGAATCGTTTGCCCGCACGCAGCGCTTCGGGATCGCCGCCGCATGCGGCAATATGCTCCGTCAGAGTGCGGCCGCTGTCGACGCGCGTCACGTCCATGGCGCCCTCCGGCAGCGCACCCAGTGCGCCGCGGCTGCCGATATAGGAGACCTGGAACCAGATGCTCTCCTCGGCACGGATGGCCATGACGGTGATGTCGTTGGCGGGTTGCAGGCCCAGCCGCTGCAGCGCAGCCAGCGCCACGAGACCCGCGACCACGCCGGCCGCGCCATCGAAGTTGCCGCCATGCGGCACTGAATCAAGATGCGAGCCGATAATGACCGCAGGCGCGGCACGGTCCTGGCCACTCCGCGTCATGTAAAGGTTCGCCGACGCGTCGCGCGTCAGCCCGAGGCCGAGGCGTTCGGCCGCCGCGGCGATGCTTGCGTGCGCACGTTGCTCGCCCGGGCCGTACGGATCGCGTGTTACGCCCGGATCATCGAACCCGTCGTGCCGAAGTTGATCGAACAGCGACGCCGCGAGTTCACGCTGTGCCACCACGGCAGCACGCAGGGCAGCTGCGTCGGGAGTGTTGTTCATGGCCGCGGCGCGTTGGTCAATCTGCGGAACGAATTGCCGAAACGATCATCCGCGCGAGATTGCCTCGGCATCGCGCGCATCGCAATGCAACATGCGGCGCGCCTCGTCATGATGGCGGTGGCGCGTACAACCGCCGCGTGTCGCGGCATCACCCCGAGAACGGGAGATCCGGATCGGTCAGTTCGTCCGGCACGGCAAAGGCCCGCAGCGCCGGTATGTCATGCAGAATGACACGCGAGCCGTGCGTCTCTACGCCGATATTACGGAGCGCGGCAAAGGCACGAGAAAGATTCTCCTGCCGGCAGCCGAGCCGCGCAGCAAGCAGGCGTTTGTCGAACGGCAGGCGGAAGCGGGCGGTTGTTGCCTCGGGGTCTTCGGCCAGCGCGAGCAGATAGCAGCCCAGTCGCTGCGCTGCCGTCCGCAGCTTGAGGTCCTGCACCTGGCGGACCAGCGAGCGGAAATTGACTGCCTCGGCGTGCAGCAACGAGTTGGCCAGGCCGACTTCGCGCTCCAGCAGTTCGTGCAACCCGGCGGCGTCGATCAGGATCACGCGGGCCGGCGAAATGGTGCGCGCCGTCATCAGATAGGGCAGCCGGGTCAGCACGGTGGCGAGCACGAAATAGCCCGGCGGGCGAACGACCTCGACGACAGCACCCGAGCCGTCCGGCGCGTTGCCCCAGAGCGCAACCTGGCCTTCCAGCAGGACGTGGAGGTGGGCGGGCGGATCGCCCTGGCGGCACAGTTCCTCGCCCGCCGACAGCTGCGTCTCCTGACTGATGGCGGCGAGCGCAGCGATGAGGGGATCGTCGAGCGATTCAAACAGCGGCGTCAGCCGCAGCAGATCGCCCACTGGCAGACCAGCGTCTGCTGCGATGCACGGGGTCCGCACGACATCGGCTGCTGAGGCGGGCATCTGCGTGCCTTCCTGTGCCAAGTTGAACCGAATCGATCCATAGCCGCGGCCATTGATCTGGAGCAAGCGAATGCCGCGCTGCTTTTCCTAAATACGCGTCCATCATGTACAGGTTTGTGCGGCCACACCGGCCATACAACCTGTGGTTGGGATCGGATGATGACTCCGCCTGCCTCACGCGACGCGGCGCTGCGTCTCTGGAAGATGTCGCTCTTCACCGCGGGCTTTCGTCCCCTGTTCCTCG
>JASHQG010000271.1 GCA_030037665.1 Acetobacteraceae bacterium | reverse complement strand
TCCCTACGTTCGAGGATGCCGTTTGGTTCGTCGACCTCGCGCCCGTCCGGGATCCCGGACTGGTAGCCAACGCCCTGCTGTCGGCATTCGGGATCGTTGCGCATACGGCCAATCCGCTCGACGCGCTGATCGGCCCGTTGCGAGACAGGCGACTTCTGCTGGTTCTCGACAGTTGCGAGCACGTCATCGTTGCGGCGGCGGAGCTGGCAGAAACACTGGTCCGCGCGGCTCCGCAACTGCACATCCTGGCGACGAGCCGGGAGCCGTTGCAGGCGGAGGCCGAGCATGTCTACCGGCTGGAGCCGTTGGCGGTGCCGCCCGCCGCCCTCATCCATGATGCCCGAAAAATCATGGACTTTCCCGCGCTTGAACTCTTCGTCGAGCGAGCCGCGATGGCGAGGCACCACTTCCGCCTCGACGACGAGGACGTACCCGGCGCGGTCGCCATCTGCCGCATGCTGGACGGCATCCCCCTGGCTCTCGAGCTCGCCGCTGGCCGCATTGAGGCCTACGGGGTGCCGGGAACCGCCGACCTGCTCGCGGACCATTTCGGGTTGTCCTGGCGTGGGCGGCGCACTGCGCCGGCGAGGCATCAAACCCTGAGCGCGACGTTCGACTGGAGCCACGATCTCCTGTCCGAGACTGAGCGGCGGGTGTTCCGAAGCCTGGCCGCGTTCGCGGGTGTGTTCACCATCCAGGCCGCGCGGCAGGTCGGGCGATCAGGTGACATGACCGAGGAGACCGTCGTCGAAGCCGTCGCAAGCTTGGTCGCGAAATCCCTGGTCGCGGCCACTGGCGCGGCGGGCGGGCGATATCGGCTCTTCGAGACGACGCGCGCATACGCCCAGCAGAAGCTGACGGAACATGGCGAGTCCACGACGGTCGCGCGGCGTCATGCCGTCTATTTCCGCCAGCAACTTGCTGCGCTCCACACGCAACTGGCGGACCTGGAGACGGCGGACGCCCTGAACCGGTTCAGCGACATGCTCAGCGACATACGGGTAGCTTTGACGTGGTCCTTCTCAGCCGACGGCGACTTCGCTATTGGCGCCCCGCTCGCCGCAGATGCGGCGCCGTTTCTGTTCGAGTCTGCGCGTTGGACCGAATGCCGGCACTGGACGTCGCGCGCCTTGGGCTCGTACGAAACCGGCGGGCGCGACACAAGCGACGAGATGCGGCTCTGCCAGTATTTCGGCCTCGCGCTGATGTTCACCAAAGGCGCGTCACAGACAGCAAGGACGGCGTTCACGCGGGGGGCGGAGCTGGCTGGAACGCTCGAGGCCCATGTCAGCCACGTACAATTGCTCGGGGGCCTGGTCATCCTTCACCACCGCACAGGCGACCTGCGCGGGGCCCTCGACCTGGCAAGGCAAAGCGGAAATGTCGCGAACCGGGCCGCCGATCCGCATGCAATCCGCCTGGCAGACTGGCTGCTCTGCTATTCGCACCACCTCATCGGCAATCAGCGTGAGGCGACCGCGCACGGCGAGGCCGCGCGGTGCTCGCAACCAGGGGGACCCCAATTCGACATGGGGTTCGGCCTCTGTGATCACCGCATCCGAGCCCTGCTCGGCCTATCCCGTGCGCTCTGGCTGCAAGGCCATGCAACGCTGTCGATAGCCTCCGCCCACCAGACGATCGAGGAATCCCGGCGGCTTGAGCACCCGGTGACGCTGTGCGTCACCCTGATCTGGATCGTCGCGGTGTTTCTCTGGTCTGGAGACTGTGACACAGCCGAAAGTCTGGTCGCCGAACTAAAAACCGTCTCGAAAAAGCATTCGTTCGCGCCGTACCTTGCGGTCTCGCTTGGCCTGGAGGGCGAGCTTCAACTCAGACGAAAGAATCTTGAGGCGGGCATCAGCTTGTTGCAGGAATGCCTAGCGGCACTGAACGGCGAGTACCGAGCCCTGAGCATCGAATTCGAGAGCGAGCTCGCCGCGGCGCTGGCAACCGCAGGCCGGCTCGCGCCGGCGACGGATCTCCTGGACGCCGCGTCCCGCACGGTGAAACGCCAGGGCGGCTCGTTCTTCATGCCGGAACTGCTGCGCATTAAAGGCGAGCTTTGCCTCTGCGATCCCGCCACAGAGGACCAGGCAGATGAAATGCTCGCGGCCTCCATCGATCTGGCCCGGTCGCAATCCGCTCTGTCGTGGGAATTGCGGACGACCATGAGCCTCGCGCGGCGGCGGTCGTCGCAAGGCCGTGTCGACGAGGCGTATGACCTGCTCCGATCCACGCTCCAGCGGTTCACCGAAGGATTTGACACCGCGGATGTCTGCGCGGCCGCGGGCATGTTTGCCGGGCTGACAAGACGCCCGTCCGCCGACGAACTTGATCGGCTTGCCGCCGAATAGAGCGTACCCACCGCCGAGGGAATCCTCGGCGGTGATCTCCACCATCGCGGCGCTGCCGGTGACGCGACGCAGGCCGGCCTCGGCGACGAACCGCAGGATGGGGATTCGCATTCACCAAGGCGCAGGTCCGGCTTGCCCAGGCCGCCATCGTCCAGCGCAATATTTTGGGTGACTGCGCTGTGCAACGAGCTCGCATTTCAGCGGGTCACGCTCCACGGTTTACGTCGCGCCCGATGGGACGATCAGGCATCGGGGCCGGAACGCCAATGGGTTACAGTCGCATTCCGCACTCTCCCGCAAACGACCAACGACCCCCAAAGTCAGCCGATGACCGGCGATTAACACAACCTAACCCCCTCTGACGCGATCTAACGGGCGATTCGAGCCAGTGCCGTGCATCCTGCGCGCACGCCGATGCCGGCGTGAGGAGGGACCGATGCTTCTAGGCTATACGATGCCAAGATCGCCGCTCGGCCGGGCCGCCGCATCGCCTCCGCCGCCCTGGCACTATTCGAGCGACATCGTCGGCGTCGAATTCTGGACGGACCCCGACGCGGCCCGGTTCTTTCTCCCCCGGGGACTGAAACCAGATCCCAAGACAAGCGGCCACGCCGTCGCGATGTTCCTGGACTGGCAGTTCACTGGTGAGCAGGACGAACTGCTCTATCCGGAGCGCTACCAATACCGCGAGTTCTTCGTCCTGCTCGATGCCGCCTGGGGCGATGCGGCTGTCGCTTACTGCCCGTTCATCTACGTCGACAACGATTCCGCGCTTGCACGCGGTTGGATCCAGGGCTTCCCCAAGAAGCTCGGCAGCATCTTTCAAACCCGCTCGTTCGCCGCGCCGAGCGCCGCGGCGGCGCCGGTGCGGGCGGGGAGCAAGTTCGGCGCGAGCGCGTCGGCGCATGGCCAGCGCATCGCGACGGCGCGGGTCACGCTGCGGGAATCCGTGGCGGACCCGGCTGTCATGTTCAACCGGCCGACGGTGAACGTCCGCTATTTCTCCCGCCTCAGCGCCGGGCGGCATGACGATCCGGCGGTCAACGAGCTGGTCATGTCCATCACCGACAATCAGCGGATTGTGGATTTTTGGTCCGGCGACGCCGACCTGAGGTTTCCAGAGGCTCAGGGCGAGGAACTCCATGCTCTGGCACCACTGCGCATCGGCGCCGGCTTCCGGTGCTCGATGTCCTACTCGGTTTCCGACCTCCGGGTCCTGGAGGATTTTGCCGCCTGAGTAGCGGCGAGCTGTGGGCCGAACCTTTCGGGAATCAATCATCATTTTGGAGCGTCGAAACGACAATCACCAAGCGCCACCGCAGACAGTTCCAGTGTCAATGGGGCATTCCCGGCACTTATTGGACACCGACATTGCGTTGGTTGCGCAAGGTTCAGTGCTGGAAAACGCAAGATACTGGACATTCAGCACAGACCGACCGAGCGTATTGGCAAGAGAAGCAAGGGCGGTTCGGAGCGCTTGGACCCAATCCGTTCGCCAAAGTGCGCTCGGCCAACGCGACGGAACCGCCTCGCTCCACGAGATCCAATGGGAGTCTTTTTGCATGGTGAGAACGACAGCTGGTCTGATGGCCGAAACCCTTCGCCAGGCGGGGGTCAAGCGGGTTTACGGCGTCGTGGGGGACTCCCTCAACGGGTTCACCGATGCGTTGCGCCGTCTCAAGGGCATCGATTGGATCCACGTCCGGCACGAAGAAGGCGCCGCCTTCGCCGCCGGCGCCGAAGCCCATCTCACTGGCAAGCTAGCTGTCTGCGCAGGAAGCTGCGGACCGGGCAATCTCCACCTGATCAACGGATTATTTGACTGTCACCGTAGCGGTGTACCCGTCCTTGCTATCGCCGCGCACATTCCCAGCAGCGAAATCGGTATCGATTTCTTCCAGGCCACGCATCCCGAAATCCTGTTCAAGGAGTGCAGTCATTATACCGAATTGGTCTCTAATCCCGGCCAGTTGTTGCAGATCCTCACGCGTGCCATGCGGGTTGCGGTCGCACGACGCGGCGTCGCTGTGGTGGTGATCCCCGGTGACGTAGCCTTGCAACCTGCTGTCGGGGACGCGCCAAAATGGACCATTCCCGCGTCACCACTCGTACGGCCGCAGGACGTCGAGATCCAAGCCCTGGCCGACATGCTGAATCGCGCGTCGCGCGTGACCCTGCTCTGCGGCGCCGGTTGCGCCGGCGCGCATGACAAGGTGCTCGCGCTGGCAGAGACGTTGAAGGCTCCAATTGTCCACCCGCTGCGCGGCAAGGAGCACATTGAGTACGACAACCCCTACGACGTTGGCATGACGGGCCTTGTGGGCTTCGCGTCCGGCTACAAGGCGATGAAGTCCTGCGACATGCTGCTGATGCTGGGGACCGACTTCCCGTATCGGCAATTCTTCCCCGAAAAGGCGAAAATCGCGCAGGTTGACCTGCGGCCCGAAGCGCTCGGAAACCGCTGCCCGCTCGATCTCGGACTCCTTGGGTCAGTGGCCGACACCCTGGACGCGCTCTTGCCCGCGCTCCAGCCGAAGAAGAACGCTTCGCACCTGGAAGACGCACTTGGTGACTATCGCAAGGCCAGACGCGATCTCGATGCGCTCGCGGAGACGCGCGGTACCAGCGAGCAGATCCACCCGCAATACGTCACGCGCGTCGTCAGCGAACTGGCCGCCGATGATGCCGTCTTCACATGCGATGTCGGATCCCCAATCGCCTGGACGGCGCGCTACCTCAAGGTCAACGGAAAACGTCGCATCGTGGGGTCCTTCAATCACGGTTCCATGGCCAACGCGATGCTGCATGCTATCGGCGCTCAGGTGGCCTTTCCAGAGCGGCAGGTGGTCTCGTTCTCCGGCGATGGCGGCTTCACCAT
>JASHQG010000270.1 GCA_030037665.1 Acetobacteraceae bacterium | reverse complement strand
TCGCATTCCACCAGGCGCGCAGGCGCGCGCGGACGTCCGCGCCATAGGCCGCGATGTCTGCCGTCGTGCGCATGTCATCCGACGGGCGCGCGGTCAGCTTCTCGTAGGTCAGCGCGTCACCCCCCGCGACCTCCAGAAAGGTCTCCGACACGCGGAACACGTGATGGCCCAGCACGCGATAGCTGCGCGGCCGGTTCGGCACCTCGGTATCCAGCCTGTCGTCTGGCATCTGCGGGATGAAGCGCAGCGCAGCAACCAAGAACTCGTCGAGACGCGCGACCAGTTCCGTAGGCGACAGCGCCGGTCCGGTCGACTCGTTCAGCCCGAGGAACTTGACGACATGCGCGATGTTCTGCGCGAACACAAATTCGTCGCCCCGTGACAGCACGGGAACCGAGCGCGCGCCTAAACGGCGCAACTCACCCAGCCCGGCAGCGTCCTCTAGCACATTGATCGATTCGAACCCGATCCCCCGGACCGAGAGAAACTCCTTGAGTCTCAGACAGCTCGTTCATCCAGGCTGCCAGAACACCTTCAATGCAGCATCCACCTGCCGTGTCTCCTCGTTCGCTGCGAAGGTTCGCCGAGCACCGCGACGTCGTCAAGCGTTGGCGGTTGTTCGCGACTCTGCCGATGGGGCACATTGGATTTTATGTGTGCTCCAAGCCAGAATTTAGTCCTGACGCTGGCCGATCTGCCGGCCACGATCCGTCTCGCCGGCCGCGTCGCAGCTTTGGCGCGCCGCGGCGATGTGATCCTGCTGGAAGGCCCGCTCGGCGCCGGCAAGACCGAGTTCGCCCGCGCCTTCCTTCGCGCCGCGACAGGCGATCAGGTACTGGAGGTACCGAGCCCAACCTTCACGCTGGTGCAAGCTTACGCCACGCACCTTGGCCCGGTACACCATTTCGATCTGTGGCGGCTCGACGGGCCTGCGGCGCTGCATGAGCTCGGCTGGGATGAAGCGCGAGACGACATCGTCCTGGTGGAGTGGCCGGACCGTCTTGGATTGCTGCGTCCGCCGGACGCGCTGAACGTTGCATTGCAACCGGGACCCGGCGCGTCGCGGACCGTCGCGCTGTCCGGCTGGTGCGATCGGATCGGTCGCCTGGCATGAGTCGAACAGCGGCCATTTCCGCCTTCCTGGCCAAGCACGGCTACGCCCACGCGCGCGCCGTGCCGCTTGCGCAGGGCGCCAGCTTTCGCCGCTATCTCAGGCTGGACGGTGGGCCGCGTCCGGCGGTGCTGATGGACGCGCCACCACCCGAGCGCGTCGACACTTTTCTGCGCATCGCGGCCCATCTGACCCGGATCGGCTTGTCCGCACCCGAAATTATCGCCGCCGACGAAGTGGACGGGTTGGTGCTGGAGGAGGATCTGGGCGACGCTCTGTTGTCGACGCTGTCAACGACAGATCCGTCCCCCGAGGGAGGAGGGCAGGCAACCGAACGCGCCGCGCCTGCGGCGGGTCGACTCCCTGCCCCCATCCCCCTCACGCACGGGGAGGGGGAGCCAGCCGACCCCTGGGACACGGCCATCGACACGTTGATTGCCCTGCAGCGCGCTGCTCCGCCCGCCGACCTTCCGGCCTGGGATGCCAACGCCATGACACAAGCCGCCCTTGGTACGCTGCTCGATTGGTGGTGGCCCGCGGTGTTCCACTCACCGGCGCCGGACAATGCGCGCGCCGATTTCGCTGCCGCGCTGGAGGCGATGCTCGCACCGCTCGCGAGCGGACCGCACTGCTTCGTCCATCGCGACTACTTTGCTGGCAACCTGATCTGGCTTCCTGAGCGCCACGGGCCACGCTGCACCGGTATCCTCGACTTCCAGACCGCCGCCCTTGGGAATCCAGCCTACGACCTCGTCTCGCTCGTTCAGGACGCAAGACAGGACATGCCGGCCCAACTTGCGGACCGGACGGTGCGGCGTTACCTCGCCGCGCGGCCGGAGATTGACCCCGCTGCTTTCCAAAGCGCTTTTGCCGCCTGCGCGGCGCATCGCCATTTGCGCGTTGCCTGCCAGTGGGTCCGGTTGGCGCAACGTGACCAGCGCCCACAATACCTGGCGTACGGCCCGCGCACCTGGAAGTTATTGGCCGCCGCTCTGCGCCATCCTGCTGCAACTCCGCTGGCCGCGGTGATGGACCGCTGGATTCCGGTCGCCACACGCGGCAATCCTGCCGACTGCGTCGCATGACGCCTGAGCCCCACGCAGCGATGGTGCTTGCGGCCGGACTCGGGCAACGCATGCGGCCGCTCACCGCTCATACTGCTAAAACGCTGTTGACGCTGGGCGGTAGGGCGCTGCTGGATCACGCGCTCGACCGGCTGGCGGACGTCGGGGTGACCACCGTCGTGGTCAATGGGTTCTGGCAGGCGAACCGCATCGCCGCACACCTTGCCGGTCGTGCCCAGCCGCCTCGCACGATCTTCCGCCGTGAGGCGACGCTGCTTGACACGGGCGGTGGCGTTCGTGCGGCGCTGGATTTGCTCGGGCCAGACCCGTTCTACGTCATTAACGGCGACTCGTTCTGGCTCAACGGGCCGCGCCCGGCGCTGGCCCGCTTGGCTGACGGCTTCGATCCAGGCGTTGACGGGGTACTGCTCGTGCACCGCAGTTTTCAGGTGAACAGCGATATCGGACTGGGCGATTTCGTTGTGGACCAGCAGGGGCGATTGCGCCGTCGCCGCGAACGCGAGATCGCGCCCTACATCTACGCGGGTGTGCAACTGATCGCACCGCAACTGCTTGCCGACATGCCGGATGGTCCGTTCAGCATGAACCTGGCCTGGGATCGCGCCATCGCTGCGGGGCGGCTGCGCGCGGTGGTGCACGAAGGGTTATGGGTGCACCTCTCGACCCCGGCCGATCTGGCGGAATCCGAGACAATCCTGAACGCCCGGCTGACGGGAGATTCGCGTTGAGCCATCGACCTGCTTCTCTCTCTCCCGCTCGCTGGAGTGGCCACCGGAGACTGCGGCGTGTCGACGCGCGGCGGTCGGATGTCGCAGCGAAGGTCTTCGCCCGCGTCGGGCCACAAGCTCCGCAGGAGCGTAGGCGCTGATGGGGCGATGAACCTCTTCTTCCTCCCGCCGCACGTTTCCTTTCTCGACGCCATCGCGTCCGAGTGGTTAGCCCGAACGGCCGATCCGCTGGCCGCGGCGCAAGGCATGATCCTGCTCCCGACGCGCCGTGCTGCCCGTGCCCTCGCTGAGGCCTTCCTCCGCGCCGGCAATGGTCGCCCGCTCCTGCTGCCCCGCATCACCGCATTCGGCGCGCTCGACGAAGCGCCGCTCGCGATGTCCGGAGCGCTCGATTTGCCGCCGGCTGTCGAACCGCGCCAACGGCTCGCCGCACTCACGCGGCTGATCTTGTCGTTGAAAGGCCACGACGGCGCGCCGCGCACTGCTGACCGGGCCTGGATGCTGGCCACTGAACTTGCCCGGCTGATGGACGAGGCCGAGCGCGCCGAGATCAATCTTGCGGCGCGCCTGCCGGATGCCGCCGATCCGGCCTACGCTGCACACTGGACCCAGACGCTGAATTTCCTGCACATCGTTACAGACGTTTGGCCACAGTGGCTCGCCGACAACGGCCTGATGAATCCGGCCGCACGGCAGGTGGCCCTCCTCAACGCTCAGGCTGCCGCGTGGACGACCACACCGCCGCCGCACGAGCTGCTGGTCGCCGGCACCACGGCGGGCATCGCCGCCGTCGCCCGCCTCTTACGGGTCGCTGCCAACCTGCGCACCGGTCGCGTGCTGCTTCCCACGCTCGACAGAGTGATGTCAGACCGGGCATGGGCCGCCGTGGAGGACACGCATCCGCAGGCGGGCCTTCGCCGGCTGCTCAACAGCCTGGGCGCTGCCCGTGACGATGTGCGTCCTTGGCCGATGCAGCCGAAATCATCGATACCCCCGCAACGGTTCAACACGCTGTCGCGCGCGTTGCTACCAGCCGCGGCGTTGCAGGACTGGCAATGCGACCCACCGCCGGCGCTCGACGGCGTCAGTCGCCTCGCGCCGGTCGACCAGCAGGAAGAGGCCGCTGCGATCGCGCTGGTGCTGCGTGATGCACTGGAAACGCCAGGGGCGACTGCGGCTCTGGTGACGCCCGACCGTGATCTTGCCGGCCGGGTCGCCGCAGAGTTGCTGCGCCACGGCGTCGTCGCGGATGACAGCGCCGGCGAACCGTTGGCCGAAACGCCGCCTGCCATCTTTCTGCGCTTGCTCACCCGGGCCGTGGCAGAAGACCTGGCGCCGGTGCCGCTGCTCGCGTTGCTGAAGCACCCACTGGCCGCCGCCGGCCTGCCCCCGGCCGCCTGCCGGACCGCTGCGCGCGCGCTGGAGGTCGCCTGCCTGCGCGGTCCGCGTCCGGAGCCGGGCCTCGCGAGCCTGCGGCGCGCCCAGGACCGAAAATGCACGGATCCGGCCGTGCGCGACCTTCTGCACCGGCTGACGCAGTGCCTGGAACCGGCGCTTTTCATCGACGCCACGATCGAGATGGCGCCGGGAGAGGCGTTCGCGGCACTGATCGAGGCCGCCGAACGCCTCGCGGCCACCGACGAGACACCCGGTCCGAGCCGACTTTGGGGCGGTGAGGAGGGCGACGCTTTGGCGACTGCGCTCGCTGCCGTTCAGATGGCGCTGCCCACGCTGTCTGCTCAGCCGCGATCAGTGCTGCCGGGCCTGCTCGACGCGGTGCTGCAGGGTGCCGTGGTGCGCAGCCGCCGGGCCCTGCGCGGACGCGACGGGGCAGAGCATCCGCGGTTATTCATCTGGGGCCTGCTGGAGGCACGGCTGCAGACCGCTGACGTGATGGTGCTTGGTGGCCTCGCCGAGGGTGTCTGGCCGCCAGCCGGTGATCCTGGCCCCTGGCTGTCGCGTCCGATGCGCGACAAGGTCGGACTGGAGTCGCCGGAAAACCTCGTCGGGCAAGCGGCGCATGATTTCGTCTCGGCGGTCTGCGCCGCACCACGGGTCGTGCTGTCCTGTCCCGTGCGCCGCGACCGGGCCCCCGCCGTGCCGGCGCGCTGGCTCACCCGGCTGGAGATGTTTCTGCGGCGGGAGCGTGCGCTGCCGGAGCATCCGGCGGCCGCCTGGGTGCACGTGCTCGACCAGCCGGCGATCGGGCCGCGGCCCGTGCGCGCACCGCGGCCGTGCCCGCCCGTGGCGCTGCGTCCGCGCAAGCTGAGCGTCACCGAGATTGAGACATGGCTGCGCGACCCATACGCGATCTATGCCAGGCATGTTCTTGGCTTGAGACCGCTCGACCCGCTGGATCAGGCGACAGATGCAGCGGACTATGGCTCGCTGGTGCATGCGGCGATGGGAATGTTTCTTGCGGAGCATGGCAATCGCTGGCCGCCCGGCGCGGCTGCGCACCTCAAGCGTGCGATGGCACGCGCGCTGGCCGAAGCGGGGCTCCGTCCGGCGCTGGCCCGGTGGTGGGAACCACGGTTGGAGCGCATCGCCGACTGGGTGGCGGAGATCGAGGCCGAGCGACGCGGCAAGTGCCGTCCCGCGATTATCAAGGCCGAAGTGTCCGGGCAGTGGGAGATCGAGCGGAGCGGCGGGCATTTCACGCTGACGGGACGGGCCGACCGGATCGAGGGTCGCGACGATCGCAGCTGCGCGATCATTGACTACAAGACCGGCACGCCGCCAAGCCAGAAGGAGGTGGATGCGGGTCTTGCTCCGCAGCTTTTGCTCGAAGCGGCGATGCTATGCGCCGGTGCGTTCGGTGCGGAACTGACGGGTCCGGTCGCGGAGCTGGTTTACTGGCACCTGACCGGCGGGTTTCATCCGGGCGAAGCGCGCTCATTGTTCAAGGGCGACGCCGCGGCGATCGCGGCAGGCGTCGACGCGGCGCGCAGGGAACTCGGCGGCCTGATCGACCGGTATGACGACCCGGACCGCCGTTATTTGTCACAGCCGTATCCGGGGCGTGCGCCACGTTTTTCCGACTACGCGCAATTGGCACGCGTCGCCGAGTGGGCGTCGGCGGGGGATGGCGATTTGTGACGCGCCGGGTCCTGAAAGCCGTTCCCGCCGACGGGAGCGG
This sequence comes from Acetobacteraceae bacterium, assembly GCA_030037665.1. GTDB lineage: Bacteria > Pseudomonadota > Alphaproteobacteria > Acetobacterales > Acetobacteraceae > JASHVB01. The sequence continues at coordinate 10,523 of JASHQG010000270.1, read as the reverse complement.
TCGAGGCGTGCTTCCCGCGCCGGCGTCGCGGGGCATCGTGTGCAATAGCTCCGTGGGTCCTGGCCCTCAGCCGCGTCACTTTGCTCGCCAACCTTTCGGTCGAGCGCCCGGGAGTATGCTTCTCGCCTTCCGCGAGCAGGTCGTCGCATGACCCCGCGCGACCTCGCCAATCGCGAGCAGCGCTTGGCCTCCGACCCTGCGGTCTCGGCTTTCGTCGCTGCCTCGGCTGGCTCGGGCAAGACCAAGCTGCTGACCGACCGTCTGCTGCGCCTGATGCTGTCCGGCGTGAAGCTCGAGCGCATCCAGTGTCTGACCTTCACCAAGGCCGCCGCGGCGGAAATGGCCGTCCGGCTGCAACGCCGGCTCGGTCAGTGGGTGACGCTTGACGATGCGGCGCTCGAGGAGAGGCTGCGCGAGCTGGCGGTCGAACCGGACGACGACGTGCGCCGACGGGCACGCGCATTGTTTGCTCAGGTGCTTGACCTGCCCGGTGGCATGCGCATCGGCACGATCCATGCGTTCTGCCAGTCGTTGCTACGGCGGTTTCCTTTGGAAGCGGCGTTGACGCCGCATTTCCAGGTTGTCGACGACCGCGACGCCGCCGACGCGCTGACTGAAGCCCGCGAGGACATGTTGGCCGGCGCGCACACTGATGCCATGCGCGACGCTCTGCGCACACTGGCAGGTCTGGTGTCGGCAGAACAATTTGGCGCGCACGTCGATGCGTTGCAGAACGAACGTCTGCGACTGAGGAAAGCCCTGGCGGTGCCGGACCTGGCGGCGGCGCAGCGCCGCGCGCTCGCTGTAGCTGGCACCAGCGATGCGGAAATTATCAGCAGCGCCGTCGACTGGCAGGCGGAGTCGGAACTGCGCAAGGCGGCCACGATCGTGCAGCGACTCGGCGCAAAGACCGCGTCCGAACGGGCGGGCCGCATGCTGGATTGGCTCAGCCTGTCAGCCGAACACCGCACCGAGCATTGGTCGCAATGGTGCGATGAATTCCTGACCGCGTCCGGTGATGCGCGTGCAGCCGGCGGGTTCGTCAACAAGAAGCTGACCGAAGCTCATCCGAATTTGGCGCAGGCGTTTCGTGCCGAAGCAGAGCGGGTCCGGGGTGTCATCGATTCCTGTCGCGCACTCGCGATGGCAAACATCTCCAACGCGCTGATGACGCTTGCAGCTCCGGTGCTGCGCGATTATGCCGAGCACAAGCAGGCGAGCGGATGGGTTGACTATGGCGATCTGATCGCGCGGACGTCTGACCTGCTGCACGATCTGGGCGCTGCCTGGGTGTTGTACAAGCTCGATGGCGGTCTGGACCATCTGCTGTTGGACGAGGTGCAGGACACAGCCCCGGAGCAATGGGACATCGCGCATGCACTCAGCGCCGAGTTCTTCGCCGGCGCCGGCGCACGTGACACGCACCGCACCGTGTTTGCGGTGGGCGACCGCAAACAGTCGATCTACGCCTTTCAGGGCGCGGATGTAGATAGTTTCAACGCTTCGCGTGATCTATTGAAGCAGCGCGTGGAAGCTGCGGGACAAGTATTCCGCCAGACACCGCTCGACGTGTCGTTCCGCTCGACGCAGGCGGTGCTCAGTTTGGTCGACGCCGTCTTCTCTGATCCGGTTGCGGCTGCGGGCGTCGTGGAACCGGGCGACACACTGAAGCACCACGCCGACCGCGCGAATGATGCTGGAGCAGTAGAACTTTGGCCGCTGACACCGCTGCCCGATGAGGCGGAACCGGAGCCGTGGGCCGTTCCGGAGGCCAACTACAGCTATCCGACCGCACCGCAGCATCTCGCCGACACGCTCGCCGACTGGATCGCCACTCAGACGGCCGGCAATGTCATGCTCGAGAGCCGCGGCCGCGCGCTGACCCCCGGCGACGTGCTGGTTCTGGTGCGTCGGCGGAACGACTTTGCCCGTGCGCTGGTCCGTGCACTGAAAGCGCGCAACGTGCCGGTGGCGGGTCTTGACCGCCTGATGCTGACCGAGCAACCGGCGGTTCAGGATCTGCTGGCACTCGCCGACGCATTGTTGCTACCCCAGGATGATCTGACGTTCGCCGGGTTGTTGACCAGTCCGCTCGGCGGATTGTCCGATGACGACCTGATGGGGCTCGCTGTTGGGCGCGGTAGCCACCTGTTCGAGACACTGCGCGAGCGGGCACACGAAAATCCGTGCTGGCAACGTGCATGGGACTTTTTCGCCGCGCTGCTGGCGCGTGTTGACTACGTCTCGCCGTATGCACTGTTCGCCGAAGCGTTGGGGCCGCTCGGAGGACGCGCGCGGCTTTATGCGCGTCTGGGACCGGAAGCGGCCGAGCCGGTCGATGAACTGCTGCACGCGGCACTGTCCTACGCGCAGGTGCATCCGCCGTCGCTGCAAGGCTTCCTGCACTGGCTGCGCCGCTCCGGTGCAGAAGTGAAGCGCGAGCAGGAGGGCGATGCCAACCAGGTGCGCGTCATGACCGTCCATGGCGCGAAGGGCCTGCAGGCACCACTGGTCATCATTCCGGATACCACCGCGATTCCACCCGACGAGGGGTCGGTCATCTGGGGCGAGGACCCGCAGACGCGGGTGCTTGTGCCGCTGTTCTGTCCGCGCAAGGAATTCCGCTGTCAGGCGGCAGAGCGCATCCGTGAAGATCTGTCGCGCCGCCGCATGGAAGAACACAACCGGCTGCTGTACGTGGCGCTGACCCGCGGCGAGGACCGGGTGGTGGTGTGCGGCTGGCAGACGCGGCGCGGACTGCCGGATATGTGCTGGTACAATTTGGTGGAACGGGGTTTCGACCAGCTGGCAGCGGTGCGCGAGCCGTTCGCACCCTGGGATGGCGAGATACGGCGCCTCTCATCGGCCCAACGTGGGGATATCGCGGCGCCCGATAGGGCCGTGCAGGGTGTGCAGCCATCGCTGCCGCGCTGGCTCGGGCGTGCGCCGGACTGGCGATCAGCGCCGCCACCCGCCGAACCTTTGCTGCCGGTGCGTCTGGCACCGAGCCGGCCGGATGGCGTCGAGCTCGGTGCCGTGCCGGCGGCGGCATCACCTCTGGCGGAGCGGGTTGGCGCCCGTGACCGGTTCCTGCGTGGCTCGCTGTTGCACGCGGTGCTCCAGTACCTCCCGGACCTGGCGGACGGAGACCGTGAGGACGCGGCCCGGCGCTGGTTCGACCGCCCTGGGCATGATCTGCCGTCGGATGCCTGCGAGGAGATGGTCGCCGAGGCGATGGCGATCCTGCACCATCCGGACTTGGCACCCGTGTTCGGGCCAGGCAGCCGTGCGGAAGTACCGCTGACCGGCGTGATTGGCACTCAAGTGATTGGCGGCCTGGTCGACCGGTTGGCTGTGCTGGCGGATCGTGTGCTGATCGCCGATTTCAAGACCAACCGACGCGCGCCTGAGCGAGTCGCAGAGACACCGGTGATGTACCTGCGGCAGATGGCGGCATACCGCGCGGTACTGCGGCAGATTTTCCCGGACCGGCCGGTGTCCTGCGCGCTGATCTGGACCCGCGTCGCACGGGTCGTCATGCTGCCGGCTGAACTGCTGGATGCGCACGTGCCCCCGGCCGGTACCGAGGCCAGCCATGCGCGGGCGGCGCATTGATCGGCTTTTACCCTGCCACCACGTCAACGCGAACCCAATGATATGAGGACCAAGGAATGAGCGAGAACACCAAGGCCGTTAGCGACCAGAGCTTCAACGACGATGTGCTGAAGGCGAGCGGCCCAGTGCTGGTCGACTTCTGGGCAGAGTGGTGTGGCCCGTGCAAGATGATTGCGCCGGCACTGGAGGAACTGGCCGCCGAGTTCTCCGGTAAGCTCACCGTTGCGAAGGTGAACATCGACGATAATCCGATGACGCCGACCAATTACGGCGTGCGCGGCGTTCCCACGCTGGTGATGTTCAAGGACGGCACCAAAGTGGCGGAGCAAGTTGGAGCGCTGCCGAAGAGTCGGCTCAAGGAGTGGATCAGCCGGAACATCTGAAGTCTCTCGCGCGGCTGCCGCGGCAGATGGCGAGGCACGCCGTGCGCGCCGGGTTGATCCGTTTGGCGGCGCAATCCTGCTTCGCAGGTGAGGTCAAGAAGCTCGTCACCTCGACCGGGTCGGAGGCATAGTCACGCGACGGACGCGTCCTGCTTCATCACTTCACCCGCGAGATAGAGGCTGCCGCAGATCAGCACGCGTGCTGGGCCGGCCTCGGTGGCGACTGCGCGTAGCGCGTTGGCGACCGTTGGACCTGGTCGTGCCATGCCACCCGAGGCCGCAATGATCGCATCGACCGACAGCGCCAGGTGTTGATCTGGCTCAGCCACGGCCCATAAACTCGCTGCGTGCGGCATCAGCGGGCCCAGGAACTCGGCCGAATCCTTGGCCTGTTTCATGCCGACGATCAGGTGCGTTGGCCGGTCGGTCCATTCTGCCAGATGATCCGCCAGAACGATGCCGGCACCGGGATTGTGCCCACCGTCCAGCCACAGTTCCCAGTCTGCTGGCAGCATATCGCGAAGGCGTCCGTGCATGCGTTGCAGACGTGCCGGCCAGTCGGCGTGCGTGATGCCGTCTGTGAATGCGCTGTCCGGCAAGCCCAGACCGCAGGCGCGCAGCGCCGCAATTGCGACGCCGGCGTTGTCCCATTGGTACCTTCCGCGGAGCGATGGTAGCGGCAATTCCAATGATCCGAGCGCATCGCTATAGCGGAGACCAGTTCGATGCGCATCGATGTGCCAGTCGCGGCCCCGGAGAAGAGCAGATGAGCCGACACATTTGGCGGTGCTGGTCAGCACGTGTGTCACGTTCGCCGGTTGCGCGCCGATCGCCACCGGCACGCCTGGTTTGATGATGCCGGCCTTTTCCCGCGCGATGGCTTCCAGCGTGTCACCCAACAATTCACGATGGTCCATCGAGATAGACGTGATGGCGCAGGCTGCAGGACGTGCGATGACATTGGTGGCATCGCCGCGTCCACCGAGGCCGACTTCCAAAACGCAGAGCTCCGCTGGTGTAGACGCGAACAGGTGGAAAGCGACGGCGGTATTCACCTCGAACACCGTGACCGGTGCACCGGCATTCACTTGCTCGACATATTCCATCGCGTCGTCCAAGGCCGTGTCGGTCACCAGTTGGCCCGCGATGCGAATGCGCTCGTTCCAGCGCACCAGATGTGGCGAGGTGTAAACATGCACCCGCCAGCCAGCGGCTTCGGCAAAGGCGCGGGCAAACGCGCAGGTGCTGCCCTTGCCATTGGTGCCGGCGACATGGAAGACCGGCGGCAGGCGAAGGTGCGGGTTGCCCAGTTTTTCAAGCAAGCCAAGCAGGCGGTCGAGGCTGAGATCGATCAGACGCGGGTGCAGACCGTGCAAGCGCGCCACAACACCCTCGATGCGGGAGGCCATGTTATGTCGCGGCCGGGCCTGGCCCGGCCATCCACTGCCTGAGCGGCGACGAAACAGCACCGCCCCGCCGGTTGGGCCAGCCAGGGCGTGGGACAACAAACGCCTGCATCATGCGGACGCCGCCTGGATTTCCTGAATCCGCAACAGGCCGATAAGACGGGCCAACGTCGCCTTCAGTTCGGTGCGGTTTATCACCATGTCGATGATGCCATGCTCGTGCAGGTATTCCGCTCTCTGGAATCCCTCCGGAAGTTTTTCCCGCACCGTCTGCTCTATCACCCGTGCACCGGCGAAGCCGATCAGCGCCCCGGGTTCGGCGATTTGGATATCGCCCAGCATGGCGAAGCTGGCGGTGACCCCACCCGTTGTGGGATCGGTCAACACAACGATGTAGGGCAGGCTCGCCTCTTTCACCATTTGCGTGGCGATAACCGAGCGCGGCATCTGCATCAGGCTGATGGCGCCTTCTTGCATGCGCGCACCACCGGACGCGGTGAACACGATCAATGGTGCTTCCTGGAGCACGGCCAGACGAGCGGCGGCAACGATGCCTTCGCCGACTGCGGCACCCATCGAGCCGGCAAGGAATTCGAATTCCATCGCCGCAACCACCGCCGGATGCCCGTCGATTCGGCCGTGTGCGACGATAAGCGCATCGTCCAGGTGGGTCTTGTCGCGCGCTTCCTTCAGCCGATCAGTGTAGCGCTTCGTGTCACGGAAGCGCAGCGGATCGAGTGGCGCCTTGGGGAGCTCGATGCGGGTGTAACTGCCTTCGTCGAAAGTCCAGGCGATCCGTTCCGTCGCCGAGGCGCGCATGTGGTGGTGGCAATGCGGGCAGACCTTCAGATTCGCCACGAGATCACGGTGGAAGATCATCTGCTGGCAGGCAGAGCATTGGTCCCAGAGGTTCTCCGGCACTTCGCGACGGGCAAAGAGGGTGCGGATCTTCGGGCGGACGAATTCAGTGAGCCAGCTCATCGCCGCACTCCGGCTGCCAGTGCCCGCACCTGGTCGAGCACCAGGCCCACCACTGTGGGCTTTGCCCGTCCGTTCGCGTCGAGATTCGCGGCGAGCGTATCGATCAGGGCCGATGCGACCACCGCCGCATCGCCGACGCGCGAGGCCTCCGCCGCCTGTGCCGGTGTGCGTACGCCGAACCCGATTGCGATCGGCAGCGTCGTCGCCTTGCGCACGTGCGGGATCGCCTCCGCGAGGTGTTCTGACGTGGCGCTGCGCGTGCCGGTTATACCGGTTATGCTGACGTAATAGACGAAGCCCGAGCTGCCATTCAGCACGAGCGGCAGCCGCTCGTCGTCAGTTGTTGGCGCCACGAGGCGGATCACGTCCAGGCCGTTTGCGGCTGCGTAGGGCACCAGCATGTCTGCTTCTTCTGTTGGCAGATCGACGATAATCAGACCGTCCACGCCGGCCTTGGCCGCATCGGTGCAGAAGCGTTCGGCACCGTACGACAGGATCGGGTTAAGATAGCCCATCAGGATCACTGGCGTCGCATCATCGTCCTGCCGAAACGCCTGTACCATGTCGAGCACGTGTGCGACCTTCACGCCGGCTTTCAACGCGCGCTTGCCGGCCGCCTGAATGATCGGGCCGTCCGCCATCGGGTCGGTGAACGGCATGCCGATCTCGATCAGGTCGGCCCCGGCACCCGGCATGCCGCGTAGCAGAGCCATCGACGTCGCCTCGTCGGGGTCCCAGGCTTCCAGGAAGGGGATCAGGGCCCCGCGGCCTTCGCGTTTGAGGGCGGCGAAGCGCGTGGCGATGCGGCTCACAGCTCAACACCGAGGTGTTCCGCCACCGCGAAAACGTCCTTGTCGCCACGGCCGCACAAATTCATGACGATAATCTGATCCTTCTGCATCGACGGGGCGAGCTTCGTCACATGTGCCAGTGCGTGCGCCGGCTCAAGGGCGGGGATGATGCCCTCGGTGCGTGTGCAAAGCTGAAACGCAGCCAGCGCCTCCTGGTCGGTCGCTGACACGTATTCGACGCGTCCGACGTCATGCAGCCATGAGTGTTCTGGGCCGATACCGGGATAGTCCAGGCCGGCACTGATGCTGTGCGCTTCCAGGATCTGGCCGTCATCGTCCTGCAGCAGGTACGTGCGATTGCCGTGTAGCACGCCGGGACGGCCGCCGGTAAGGCTTGCGGCATGCTCGCCCGTTTCGATGCCATGGCCGCCGGCTTCCACTCCGATCAGTCGCACCGATGCATCGTCCAGGAACGGATGGAACAAACCCATCGCATTCGAACCGCCGCCGATGCAGGCGACGCAGGCGTCGGGCAGGCGGCCCTCGGCTTCCCGCAGTTGCTGCTTGGCCTCTTCGCCAATGATCGATTGGAAGTCGCGTACCATCATCGGGTAGGGATGTGGGCCGGCGACCGTGCCGATCAGGTAATAGGTGTCTCGAACGTTGGCGACCCAATCGCGCAGCGCCTCGTTCATGGCATCCTTCAGCGTGGATGCGCCCGAGGTTACCGGCTTCACCTCCGCGCCCAACAGCTTCATGCGAAACACATTCGGCTTTTGCCGTTCGACGTCGGTGGCCCCCATGTAGACCGTGCAGGGAAGGCCGAACAGGGCGCACATGGTGGCGGTGGCAACGCCATGCTGGCCCGCGCCGGTTTCCGCGATAATCCTGGTCTTTCCCATGCGCCGTGCGAGCAGGATCTGGCCCATGCAGTTGTTGGCCTTGTGCGACCCGGTATGGTTCAATTCGTCGCGCTTGAAATAGATCTTCGCGCCGCCGAGCTGCTGCGTCAGCCGTTGGGCGAACCACAGCGGGCTCGGGCGTCCGACGTAGTGCTGCAGGTGATGCGCGAGATCGGCCCGGAACGCCGGGTCAGCCTTGGCCGCATTGTATGCGTGCTCCACTTCAAGGATGAGCGGCATAAGTGTCTCTGCAACGAAACGACCGCCATACTCGCCGAAGCGGCCGCGTTCGTTGGGTCCGGTGCGCAGGCTGTTTCGGCCTGCGATCGCTGGCGCTTGTCCCACGTCGCTGTCTTCTCTATTCCAATCGAGCGCGCCTTCTAGCGCAGGGCGCTGCCCCGGTCACGTCCCCGGGTGCTGCATCGCAGCATGGGGGTTCACGCAGATTCGTCGGGGTTGTTGGTCGTTTTGCTTCTAATTGGCGTTGTCAAACGCCACAATCGCATGCCCAGGGGCATCTGGAGGGACCACATTTGACCACCGCTGCTGACCACGCCGCGACGCGGCACAAGACCTGGAGGACGCTGGCCGCCGAGGCGCTGGCGGGAACTGGTGTGCACGCATCGCGTCCGGTGTACGCCAATCTCACCGCTCCGGCACTCGTCGCCGAGGCGCTGCGCCGTAACGAGGGTCGCCTCGCCTGGGATGGTGCACTGATGGTCGAAACAGGTGTGCATACCGGCCGGTCAGTGCAGGACAAGTTCATCGTCGATGAAGCTTCGGTGACAGAAGATGTATGGTGGGGGCGCATTAATCAGCGTCTTGCGCCAGACAAGTTCGCGACCTTGCGCAGTCGCGTGCAGGCCTATCTGCAGGGCCAGGAATTGTTTGTGCAGGACGTGTACGCCGGTGCTGATCCAGCCCATCGTGTGCGCGTGCGCATGGTGACCGAGGGCGCGTGGCAGGCGTTGTTCGCGCGGAACATGTTCATCCGACCTCCGGAACGTGAGCTGGAGGCCTTCGAGCCGGATTACGTCATTCTGCATGCGCCACATTTCCATGCGGATCCGGCAATCGATGGCGTGCGTAGCGGCACGGCCATAGCATTGTCATTTGGGCAGCGTATGATTGTTATCGCTGGCAGCGAGTATGCCGGCGAAATTAAGAAATCAATCTTTACTGTAATGAATTGGATCCTGCCTCAGCAGGACGTGTTGCCGATGCATTGCTCGGCCAATATCAGTGAGGCTGGCGATGTAGCGTTGTTCTTCGGGTTGTCCGGCACGGGCAAGACGACTCTTTCATCCGATCCCAAGCGCCGGTTGATCGGCGACGATGAGCACGGCTGGGGCGAGAGCGGCGTTTTCAATTTTGAAGGTGGCTGCTACGCTAAGGTCATCAATCTGTCGAAGGATGCCGAGCCGGAAATTTACGCGGCGACCCACCGCTTCGGCACCGTGCTGGAGAACGTGATTGGCGATCATCACGGGCGCCTGAATCTGGCGGACGATCGGCTGACCGAAAACACGCGCTCCTGCTATCCGGTCGAGTATATTCCTAATGTGGAGCTGTCGGGCCGGGGCGGGCAGCCACGCAACGTGGTCATGCTGACTTGCGATGCGTACGGCGTGATGCCGCCGATTTCCAAGCTGACGCCGTCTCAGGCCATGTACCATTTCCTGTCCGGTTACACCGCGCGTGTTGCCGGCACCGAGAAGGGCATGGGCAGCTCGCCGGAAGCGACTTTCAGCACGTGCTTCGGCGCGCCGTTTCTGCCGCGCAGGCCGGAAGTCTATGGTGGGATGCTGGAACGTCTCATTGAGCGTCACAGCGCAGATTGCTGGTTGGTCAACACCGGCTGGAGCGGGGGTCAGTATGGCGTCGGCCGCCGCATGAGCATCCGCCACACCCGCGCCCTGTTGAACGCGGCGCTCGATGGCAGACTCGCGCGCGGCGGGTTCCGACGCGAACCGTTCTTTGGCCTTTCGATTCCGGAACACGTGCCGGACATCCCGCCAGACGTGCTCGATCCGCGGCGCTCGTGGGCCGACAAGTCGGCGTATGACCGGATGGCGCGTGAGCTGGTCGGCAGCTTCGAGAAGAATTTCCGCAGCTACGAAGAAGCGGTGGGCGAGGATGTGCGTGCCGTCGCGATCCGCGCGGCGGCGTAACAGGCCACCTCGCCCGCTGCGTGGGCGAGGTGCATTAGCAGGATCACCTGGTCTGCCTGGTCAGCTCTGAGGTCATGGTCCGCGGGCAGCTGACCGGCCCGGCGTCGCGCAGTGTGGACGTAACCGCGATCTTGGTAACGTTCCGGCCGAGCGCCTCCTCGGTACGTCGCCCATGGTGGGGATCACGAAACCTCTGATCAGTTACTCGCTGGGTACGAACGCCATATACGCCGCCACCTTGTTCGTGGCTGTCGAAGTCGACCAGGACTTCACG
>JASHQG010000269.1 GCA_030037665.1 Acetobacteraceae bacterium | reverse complement strand
AGGCAGGGCAGGCACGCGGATCGGAACCGTCCTCGCGAGCGGGGAAGAAATGCGGGCCGAGCTCGTCATCGAGCGCCGAGATCACGTCGCTGATCTTGAGGTCCTTGGTCTGATCGACCGCGGCCGAGAACTCCGCCCAGAAGTCCCGCAGCATCGCTCGCCACTCCACGTGGCCGTCGGCGATGTCGTCCAGCTTCTCTTCCATCGCGGCCGTGAAGCCGGTATCGACGTAGTGCTCGAAGAAGCTGACCAGGAACGCCGTTACCAGACGGCCACGATCTTCCGGAATGAACCGCCGCTTCTCCAGGCGCACGTAGTTGCGGTCCTGCAGCACGGAAAGGATTGCGGCGTAGGTCGAGGGCCGGCCGATCCCCAGCTCCTCAAGTTTCTTCACCAGGCTCGCCTCGGAATAGCGTGGCGGCGGCTGGGTGAAATGCTGCAGCGCCTCGACTTCGCCGCGTTTCAGCGGATCCCGTTCCGCCATCGGCGGCAGCATGCGGTTATCTTCATCCTCCGCCGCGTCGTCGGTGTCTTCGCGGTAAAGCTTCAGGAACCCGTCGAACGCGACGATCGAGCCAGTCGCGCGCAGCTTCAGACCCTTGCCGTCGGTCACCTCCACCGTCACCTGGTCGAGTTCTGCCGACTGCATCTGCGAGGCGACGGCGCGTTTCCAGATGAGTTCGTAGAGCCGCCGCTGGTCGGCGGTGAGATCGTTGGCGACCTGATCCGGCGTCAGCGCCGCGTCGGTCGGGCGAACCGCCTCGTGCGCCTCCTGCGCGTTCTTGATCCGCGTCTGGTACTCGCGTGGAGCAGGCGGCAGATAATCGGGGCCGTACGCCCCGCGCACGTGATTGCGGATGGCGTCCACCGCCTCGCGCGCCATCTGCACGCCGTCGGTGCGCATGTAGGTGATCAACCCGACGGTCTCGCCGCCGATGTCCACGCCCTCGTAAAGCTGCTGTGCGACGCGCATGGTCTGCTGCGCGCCGAAGCCCAGCTTCCGGCTGGCCTCCTGCTGCAGGGTCGACGTGGTAAAGGGCGGAGGCGGATTGCGCTTGACCCGCCTCTTCTCCACCGAGCCGACCGTGAAGGTGCCGGCTTCGACCGCAGCCTTCGCCGCGAGTGCGAGGCTCTCATTATTCAGGTCGAATTGCTCGAGCCGCTTGCCGTTGAGGTGCGTCAGCCGGGCGGTGAAGGGCGCGCCGGCGGGAGTGACGAACTGCGCTTCGATCGTCCAGTACTCGCGAGGGCGGAAGACCTCGATCTCCGCCTCGCGCTCGCAGATCAGCCTGAGCGCGACAGATTGCACCCGACCGGCCGAGCGGCTGCCCGGCAGCTTGCGCCAGAGGACCGGCGAGAGGGTGAAGCCCACCAGATAGTCGAGCGCGCGTCGGGCCAGGTATGCCTCGATCAGCGGCTGGTCCAGATCGCGGGGCCTCGCGATTGCAGCGCGGATGGCACTGCGGGTGATCTCATTGAAGGTGATGCGGCGGACATCGACGCCCTTGAGCGCCTTGCGGTCCGCCAGCATGGCCCGAACATGCCACGAGATCGCTTCGCCCTCTCTGTCGGGGTCGGTCGCCAAATAGAGCGTGCGCGCACCCTTCAGCGCCTTGGCGATCGCGCCGACCTGCTTCTCGCCGCGGGCGTCCGACTCCCAGTCCATCTCGAAATCATGGTCCGGGCGGACCGAACCATCCTTCGGCGGCAGGTCGCGCACATGGCCGAGGCTCGCGAGGACGGTGTAGCCGCCGCCCAGGTAGCGGTTGATGGTCTTCGCCTTGGCGGGAGATTCGACGACAACTACGTCCGTCATTCGGTCCAATGAGCCTCGTCGGTCAACAATGTAACGCAGTGACCCGGCAGCGTTCCGATGCGGCCGGAGATCTCTAGGTCCAACAGGGCCGCCATGACGGCGGGGGGAGAGAACTGGCAGCGACGCACCGGATCGTCAATCTCGGCGGGGGACGGGCCGGCCAGCCCGGTCATCCGGGAACCGGGCCGTCACCGGTCCGGTTCCGCCTGGGCGGATCGGCCCCGGGTCAGGGCAGAGCGGGCGTCTGATCTCACGGTTCCGCCAAAAAAGAGTATTGTGTTCTGGCACTTGTCGTCGGTCCCTGACGTTCTGGGCGGCGGTCACGACCCGATCCTCAATCTCGACGGGGCACGTCGCTCGGGCGACCCCGGCAGGGACCGAAGCGGCGCGCGGGGCACGGGGAGCATCTCCCGCCAGGCGGCCTCCGCACGGCGGATTGTGATCGCCGTGCCGGGGTCCGGCGTCGACTCGACCAGCGACGACGTCGCACCACGGCCCGCCGGTCGTCCGGTTGCGGCGGCGGAACATGGCGTGCCCGGGCGGCGGTTCCAAGGGGGCGCCGGCGGGTCGCCTGGTCGCTCGATCGTCTCGCACCGCCGGTGTTGCGGAGGCCTGGAACGCGGTCGGCGTCAGATCAGAGGTGCGACCAGGCTCTCCAGGAAACGCGCAGCGACCATCAAGAGGAACACGCCGAACGCGATTTCCAGCCCGCGCTTCGGCATCCGATGCGCGAGGCGAGCACCGAACGGCGCGATCCAGCTCGACAGCGGCGCGATCAAGAGGACACCGATCAGGGACACGAAACCGAGCGAGAGAGGTGGCAGCAACGCGCGGACTGGCAGGCCGGCCAGGACGTAGCCAATTGTGCCGACCAGCGTGATCGGCACGCCGAGGCCCGCGCCGGTCGCGACCGCGTTGTGGACCGGCTTGCCATAGAGGGTCAGCACCATCGTCACCAGCGAGCCGCCGGCGATGCCCATCAGCGAGGAGGCCAGACCGATGATGAAGCCGTAGCCGGTCATGGTAAGCCGCCCGGGCAACTCGCGGGCCAGTACCCAGCGTTCGCCGCCGATCAGCATTTTCATCGCAATGACATAGGCGATCAGCACGAATGTTGCCTTGAATATCGCTGGCGGTGCGACCGCTGCGACTGCAGCGCCGACCGCAACACCCGCCATGGATGGCAACGCCCAGCGGCGCATGACGTCATTCAGCACGAGGCCTTGCGCGTTGTGTGCGCGGTAGGACCGTAGCGTCGTGGGCACGATGATCGCGAGCGATGTGCCTATGCATAGCTGCATGCGCACCGCATCGGGCACATTGAGGATGCGGAACACCTCGAACAACAACGGCACGATGATCCCGCCGCCACCGACCCCGAACAACCCGGCCAGGATGCCGGTGATGAAGCCTGAGGCCGCGACCCCCGCGGCAAGCAACACAAGTTCGCCCGTCATTCGCCTGAAATTTCCGGGTCGAGCCGAGTCCGCGGTTGGATCATGATTTTCCCGAAGAGGGGACCTGATGGCGGTGCCCGGCCAATCACGCGCGTTCGGTTGCCGTGCCGAACGTCGTCCCCAGCTCGCCACGGCCCACCATTCGCCGCTTTCATCCGAACAACCCTTCGTCGTGCATGGCGCGTGCTCGCTTGATGAACGTCGCCAGCACGAGGCGCGGGCGCGCGCCACCTCTGCTGATGCGCCTCGCGCCCGCGTCCGCGATCGGAGCCACGGCGATGTCCGGATCGGTCCAGCGGGCGACGACGTTGAGCGGCGGGTTCACCGAGCGCTTGACTGGCCGATGCGCGGCTCGGTCCCGGAAAGCAGGCGTCGGATATTGGCGTGGTGGCGAGCGTAGATCAGCACAGCCAGCGCAGTGGCAAGGATGACGACGGCCAGATCGGCCAGCGCCCAGGCGATCAACGGCGCGAGTGCAAAGGAGATCAGCGCGGCGAGAGAGGAGATCCGCAGCAGTTTCGCAGCCATGAGCCAGATGGCGCCAGCGGCGAGGCCGACCGGCCAGGCAGCGGCGATCAGCACGCCATAGCCGGTGGCGACGCCCTTGCCACCTTTGAAGCCGAGCCAGACGGGAAAAAGATGCCCCAGTACGGCCCCGAGACCGGCCCACAGGCCTGCAATCTCGCCGGCGAACTGGCTCGCGATGACCACCGGCAGAGCGCCCTTGAGTAAGTCGAGCAGCAGCGTCGCGCCGGCCAGCGCCTTGTTGCCGGTGCGGAGCACGTTGGTGGCGCCGATATTGCCGGAGCCCATGCGTCGGATGTCGCCCAGGCCGGCAGCTCGGGTGAGCAGCAGGCCCGAGGGCACCGAGCCGAACAGGTAGCCGAGGACGATCCAGGCTGCATGCGGCATGAGCGGCGGTCCCAGTGGGTGCGCCCGGAGACTAAACCGGTTGCCGTGAAGAACCAGACGGCCGGCATGCGTGGGCCAACCCGACGTCATCGGAACACACGCCGTCCCCCCTTCCACGTGCCCAGCACCACGCCCTCGAGTGCACGGCCGTCGAACGGCGTGTTCTGGGCCTTGCCGGGCAGCTTTCCGGCCTCGACCTGCCAGATCCGCTCCGGATGGAACAGGCAGAGATCGGCCGGTGCGCCCTTCGCCAGGCGTCCCGCTTCCGTGCCCAGCAGGGCCGCGGGCCGGCAGGTCAGCAGAGCGATCGCCTGGCTGAGCGACAGTGTGCCGTTGTGTACCTGCGCGAGCGTTACGCCGAGCAATGTTGCCAGCCCCGCTCCGCCCGGCGCCGCCTGCGCGAACGGCAGGCGCTTGTCGTCGGCGTCGCGCGGCTGATGGTCCGAGGCAATGGCATCGATCGTGCCGTCCGCCAGGGCGGCCGCGACGGCCGTGCGGTCGGCGTCGCACCGGAGTGGCGGCGACAGCTTGGCATAGGTGCGGAAGTCACCGATTGCCGTCTCGTTGAGATCGAAATAGGGCGGCGCGGTGTCGCAGGTGACGGTGATCCCGTCGTCCCTTGCGCGGCGGATCAGCGCGAGCGCAGCTGCCGTGGAGACGTGGGCGAAATGCACCGCGCCACCGGTCAGTTCCGCTAACCTTATGTCGCGTGCGACCTGGATCGCCTCGGCCGCCGCGGGAACGCCAGGCAGGCCGAGACGTGTCGCGAGCTCGCCCTCGGTCGCCGCGCCGCCGCTGGCGAGCGACGGTTCTTCCGGATGCTGCACCACGCGCGCGCCGAAGCCGCGGGCGTAGGACAGCGCGAGGCGCATCAGCCGCGCTGGGTGAATGGTGTGGGCGCCGTCGGTGAACGCAACCGCACCGGCTTCCCGGAGCAGACCGAGCTCTGCCAACTCTTCGCCACCGCAGCCGCGGGTCACCGCGGCGTAGGGCAGGATCGTCAGGCTTCCGGTCTCTTCGCCCCGTGTACGAAGCAGGTGCACCAGGGCGGGATCGTCGATCGCCGGCGCGGTGTCAGGCAACGCCGCGAGCGTGGTGATACCGCCGGCCGCGGCAGCCTCGGCGGCAGAGGCAATCGTCTCGCGGTATTCGTACCCCGGCTCGCCGAGGGCGGCGCGCATATCCACGAGGCCTGGGCAGAGCACCGCTCCCTCTTCATCGATAACGGTGACCCCGTCCGGGCGGCCGAGGCCGGTACCGAGGTCAGCAATGATGCCGTCGCGAATCAGGAGGTCGCCGACAGTGTCGAGGCTGGCGGAGGGGTCCAGCAGGCGGACGGCAGTGAACAGAGTGTCAGGCATGGCACACCCGTTCTCGGTCGGTCACCGCCGACGACCGCCCGTGAGGCTGGGCGCGATCGGGCGAGCCTGTTGCGTTCTCTGCTCCGCTAATCATTGCGGCCGTGGCGGCGGGCGAGCGTATCAAGGACCGCCATGCGCACCGCGACGCCCATCTCGACCTGTTCGCGGATCAGGCTGCGCTGGGCGTCATCGGCAACGGCGCTGTCGATCTCTACACCACGGTTCATCGGACCGGGGTGCATGACCAGCGCATCCGGCTTGGCGAACGCCAGCTTCTCGGCGTCCAGGCCGAAGAAGCGGAAGAATTCGCGTGCGCTCGGCACAAGGCCTCGCTGCATGCGCTCGCGCTGCAGGCGGAGCGCCATCACGATATCGGCGCCAGCGAGACCGGCATCCATATCGTGAAACACCTCTACACCGAGGCGCGGCGCGTCAGTCGGGATCAATGTCGGCGGGCCGATGACCCGCACGCGGCTGCCCATCGTGGTCAGCAGATGGATGTTGGAGCGGGCAACCCGCGAATGGAGCACATCACCGCAGATCGCCACGATCAGTCCCTCGAGGCGGCCCTTGCGGCGGCGAATGGTCAGTGCGTCGAGCAAGGCCTGTGTCGGGTGCTCGTGCGTGCCGTCGCCGGCATTGATCACCGCAGCATCAACCTTCTGCGCCAGCAGGTTGGGCGCGCCGGACTGGTCGTGCCGCACCACCAGGAGGTCGCAATGCATGGCGTTCAGTGTCGCGGCGGTATCCAGCAGCGTCTCGCCCTTGTTCACCGATGACGTGGACACCGACATGTTGATGACGTCGGCGCCTAGCCGCTTGCCGGCCAGCTCGAAGCTGGTGCGGGTGCGCGTGGAATCCTCGAAGAACAAGTTGATGAGGGTCTGGCCGCGCAGGACGTCACGCTGGGTCTTGCCAGTACGATTAAGCAACACGTAGCTCTCAGCGAGATCGAGCAGATGCCCGATCTCGGGCGGGTGGAGGCCTTCGATCGCCAGGAGGTGCTTCTGCCGGTAGGACACGAGGGTGCTTGCTGGCAGGATTCGGGCCAGGGCGTCAACCTGACGTCGCGACTAACTCTTGTGCAGCGCGTGCGCCTCGCCGGGGCGGATCGGAAAAACGCCCGCCTCGACCAACAGGGCGCCGTCGCGGGCAGTGTCCGCGTCATCGGCCTCTGGTCCAACCGCAAGGGGTCGGGTCGATGCGGTTCGAGCCGGCCAAGCCGGGCCCGCTTGTCAAGCCTGTTCCGCCAGCGATTCGGCTCGGAGCACTGGTCCGCACGCTGGCTCACGACTCCGCCTCCGTGATAGGGGGACACAAACTCCAGGGCCGGCGAGGGCAAACATGCTGTCTGGCGGTATTCGTGTCACGGTGACTGCTTGTGCATTCGTGGGCGCGCTGGTGTTCGGGCACGCCGCGGCGCAGGAACCCCGCAACGTGCCGCGTACCGGCGTGTCGTTGACGTATAGAATCCTCATCGCCACCACCTTCAAAACTGCCACCACTCCGCATGAAGATTTGACCGGCTGGAACTACACGTATCAGGTCAGATCCTCGGACGATGTCACGGCCGAGGGAACGATTGCGCTCACAACCCTCTATTCGGCGCCCAGTTGCTTGCCGGGTGCCTGCGATGCTGTCCGGCGCGCAATGGAGCAACTGAAAGCGCGCAAGGAGGGAGACCTCTACGCAGTCGACATTCCGCCGGATGTCACGCGCGCGCTGACGAAGCTCAGCGCCTTCCGCTGGCGGTATTTCATTCCTGAGCTGATTCAGGTCGCGTTCCCCACGATAAGGACCGGACCCGGCAAGGAGGGGTTCGACCCCGCTGCCGCGGCGGTGCAGTCGACGCGGATAGACTGTGACAAGGCCGCTCTCGAGAGCTTCTTTCCACTAGGAAAGTCGCCGCGCGCATCCGTCGCTTGCACGCAGTCGCTTGAAACATCACGTACGCGGCCGCCGATGACTGATACGCGCTCTCCAACAGAGAAGATGATCTTTGAGCTTTCCTATGAAGGGTCAGGCCAGGTCACGACCCCGGCGGGAGACTGGCCCGTCCAGAAAATACGGATGACCGCCTCGTGGCCGAAGTCGCCGGCCAACTGGGAAAGCGAGATCCTGTTCTCGGACAAACTCGGCGCGATCGTCAAAGAGCATTCCGTCACCAAAATGGGAAATGTCGGCGTGACCGTCCAGAACGACCGCGAGCTGATCGCGGTTTCTGAATAGCCACGGTCTGGTGCTGGGTCATGGCCCGGAGCGGGGATCGCCCTCTCAGCCGACCGGGCAAGTCTTGATAACCCTTGCCGAGCATCAGATCGAGCGGTCAACTCCTGACAAGGCTCCAAGCCCGCGTGATCCGACGTACCCACCACGCAATCCCACCGCCTCCGCGACCGGGATGCTCCGGCGAGCAGACCGCACGACGTGAGCCGATCTATCGCACCAGATTGGCGGTCACCGCACCGCCGGTGGCTGTGCGTCCGCCGTCCGCGACATAGTGTGCGCCGGTGATGTTGCTGGCGAGGTCGGAGCACAGGAATTGCACGAGGTTGGCGATCTCGTCGGCGGTGCCGTAGCGGCCGAGCGGGATGTTTGACTGGTACCGCGTGCCGACGCTGGTGGGGTCGGTTGGGTTCAGCATCGATTCCAGCGCGTGGATCATGCGCGTATCGATCGGCCCGGGGCACACGGCATTCACCCGCACGCCCGAGCGAGCCACTTCACCGGCGGCTGTCTTGGTCAACCCGATGACAGCGTGTTTCGATGCGACGTAGGCTGGCATGCCGGGCGACGCGACGAGACCCGCAACCGATGCGGTGTTCACGATGGCACCCCTCTTTTGTCTCAGCATCACCGGCAACACGTGACGCAGGCCAAGAAACACGCCTTTCACGTTCACCGTCATCACGCGGTCGAACATCTCTTCATCGTATTCGGCCGTCGGCGCGACGCTGCCCTCGATGCCTGCATTGTTGTGAAAGCAGTCGATTGATCCGAAAGCGTCCAACGTCGCCTTCACGTAGGCCTGCACGTCGGCCGACTTCGTCACATCGGCCTCTGTGAAGCGGGCGTCGCCTCCTTGCTGGCGGATGATGCCGGCGGTGGCGTCGCCGGCTGACGCATCGCGATCCACCACCATCACCTGGGCACCGCGGCTGGCGAAGCCGAGCGCCGCGGCCCGGCCGATGCCGTTTCCGCCGCCAGTGATCAGCGCGACCTTGCCTTTGAATTCGAACATGCGTTCCTCCCGTCACCGCTGCCACCTGAAGATCAGTGCTCCGGCGTATTCGGCCAATTCATGGCGGCGCCGGACCGAGCCTGTCTCTGGGTGTAGCCGAGACACTATACATCATGTTTTGCCCGCGACACCGCGAAGGTCTGGCGGCGGCCGACTCTGACCGAAACCGCCGGCTGAATACTCCTCAGAGCGCTGTCATACCGCCGTCCACGAACAGCAGGGCCCCGGTGATGTAGGAGGCATCATCGGAGGCCAAGAACAGGATCGCGGCGGCGACCTCCTCGGCCCTGCCTGGGCGCTTCAGCATCGTGCCCTGCGCGGCCCTGGCGTTATACTGCTCGACGGTCTCGCCGGCCGCTGCGATGCGGCGCTGATGGAACGGCGTGAAAATCGGACCAGGGCCGACGGCGTTCACACGAATGCCCTCCGACGAGTGATCGGCGGCGAGCGCCCGCGTCAAGCCCGCGACCGCAGCCTTTGTGGTGTCGTACTGCAGATTGCCGCCGCCTGCGACGACGGAACGCACGGAGGCGACGTTAACGATAGCGCCGCCCTTGCCGCGGCGCATGAGCGGAACCGCCGCCTTGGCACAGAAGGCGTAGCCCATCACATTCACGTTGAGGATCTCGTTCCAGCTCGCCGCGCTCGCCTCGTCGACCTTCTCGTATTTGCGGATGCCCGCATTGTTGACGAGGACGTCGAGGCGTCCGAACGTCTGCGCGGCGCCGTTGACGAAGGCGAGGCATGCGGCCTCGGTACCAACGTCGGCCTGCGTGAAGGCGACCTTGGCGCCAGCGGTTTCGAGCTCGCCCGCCACGCGCTGGCCGCGCTCGCCGTCCCGATCGCAAAATGCGACGCTCGCGCCCTCGGCGACGAAACGCCTGACCGTCGCCTCACCGATCCCCGATGCCCCGCCCGTCACCGCGGCGACTTTGCCGTCGAGCCTTCCCATGTTCGCCACCTTCCATTGCTTTGTGAAACGCGCATCCACGATACGTTGTATCCATCTGGCGGGCACTGCCTTGTTGGCCCGGCCCGTTATCCGACCCTATCAGGCTGCGGACGAACTCCGAAATATCGAGTGTTTCCTGGCCAGGCCGACCTTTCGCGATATGTTTTTGCGTGAAAAGCGTAGTTTCCGCGGTCCGAATCTGCCAAAACACCGCTGCACCGTGATCTCTGGACAGACTCGATATATTCTTGAACCACGACGCTCGGCAGCTCCGGTCGGCGGACCAAGGTGGAGGCCGCAGCCACGGGCGTGAACATCCAGCGCACCTTCCGGATGGCGCGGAAGCAGGTCTTGCACTGCGCGGCTGGCAGGACACAACACTCTCCTGAATGCACGTCCCGAGACGACAATGATTACCCGCATTGCGGCTCGGTTCTGGTTTTGAAATTCGGACGGGTCTCGGCGGCATACCGGGCTCTTTCCAGCGTGTCGTCTTCGGCGACGCTGAGGTGCACTCATCCGCTCGCGTCGCCCGATTTGCCGGTGCCGTTCGCAGAGTGCATCCGGCGGCGGCCTCGTCCCGGGCTATCTTGTCTCGCGCAGCACGCCCGACTGCTGAGCGTGTACGACCCAAGCGGGGAGAGGGACCCCGAGCATGCGCCCCCTGTGACGCCTGGTAAGGTTCAGGCGGCCGCTTTCAGCACTTTCCGATGGGCTCACTCGCGTCCGACTTGTGTGGTAAGCGGTCAGAACAACGAAGCGTCAGCGGATACCGGTCATCTGTTGAGCAAATCACAAATTTCGCACCATAACCCATCGCCGGAGTGCGACAATCGACCATACGGTTTCGACCAGACCAAAAGGCCATGCGCCTTGCAAAAACCCGTAAGCTGATCCAAGCCCGCACGAAACGGCAAATAACAGCACAAACCAATGGCTGCGATGTTCCAAGGCATAACACACCAGCATTGCAGAGACTGCAAAGAGGCCGAACAGGGTGAGGATATCCATTCTGCCATCTTGCCACCAAAGTACAAAGTCACGACTTCCGCACTATGCGGTGACCCCAATGTCCTCAATACGCTGCGTATTGCAGAAATCCTATGCAAATGTCCACTTTGGATCGGGAACGGATGCCCAGCACTCACTCTGAGGGCGGGAAGGGGGGCGCGCTGATCACACACCGGCCGATTCAGCAAGAGTAAGTGCATCCCCGACACAAACGCCGCGAAAACGAACCGTGCTCTCGATCCTGGAGTGGCCGAACGGCATCTGGACCGCTTTCAGATTGCCCGTCGCCTTGTATATGATTGAAGCCTTCGTGCGCTACAGCGAATGCGTGCCACAGTGAACAGTCTTCTCGCCATCGTCCGATCCCGGTAACCCACTCGTCGACCAGCCTCGCGTGTCATTGCCTGCGCAGCCGACGGGCGCGGTTGTTGCGAACGGGGAAGGAGTGGTCGCCAACCGTGCCGCAGCAATGCTCCAGCCACGCCAAAGCAGTGGTACGCGCCGTCTCCGACAGGTCAAACTGGTCGGACCGTCCAGTCTTCTGTTGCACGATCGTAGCTTGGGTTCGCACCCCGCCGCCCGTGGCAAGATCGCCAATCTAGATCTGAACCACGTTACGACCTCGCGGCTTGGTATCGATGGCAAGGTCGAAGAGTGCTCGGTCGCGCACCCGCCCCTCTCGCTTGAGCCAGAACCGGATCGCCCAAACCTGCTGCGGCTTGACGGGGCGCTTGGCACCAGGATCGCAAACCGACTGTCCCACCACGCCCTTCTCCTCCGGCCACACTCTGCCAGAGGGTTTTGGATCGCAGCTATTCAAGCAACTGAAGGAGAACAGTTGGTCTGCTGACTGGCTGCTTCTGAACGGGACAAACTCAAATCAAACACTCGGCCCAGGTCGGTATCTCGGCGGTCCGCGAATGACCGTGTCGCAAGCTGCGGCGGCAATGAAGCACGTGCCCGACGAACCGCGAGCATAAGATATCATCGCTCAGTCTGGTGTTCGTAGACGCCGATGATGAGGAGCCATGCGCCTGAAATGAGAAATGCGAATAAAACAATAGTTGCGATAGCTGCGACGTAAAGCCCTGCGCTATGTCCGAGAATAAGAAGAATCGCGCCTATAACCTCAGCGAGGTAACAGATGGTAGCGCCCGCAAGCCGCGGCATGTTCAAACCGATCGAACTCATGTTCGATCCGATTGCTATAACATAACCCCTGATAAAGATGACAGTTGCGATGAGCCATAGAATAAGCCACTCAAGGCCGAGTCCTCCGAGATACTGACCTCCGATAAGCGCGAAACTGCAGGCCATGAAAATTGCACTGAAGCCTGTCAGCATATTGATTGCCCGGTTTTTATGTGTCGAATTTCGGATAATGACTTCGGGATTGATTGACATTGCGACGAAAATCAAACCTGCAAGCGCCGCTGCTCCGCCGCCCACCATGAGGAAAAAGTTATCCCATTGATCCAACATAACATTCGAACTCCCTGTCCCAAGCATCGATGAACGCGGCTACGCGCTCAGGGCGTAGTGCTATCCCCGCATCCTGCCCGATCTTGCGATTGAACACACGGCTCCGTCGCGTGCTCGGGCGCCGGGCGCGAGCAAAGCTAGGCATCGGCGCGCGAACAAGCCCAGCCGGGTCCGTCCCGGCCCGCGACCGGCACTCGCACACGAGCCGGAGCGGCCACCGATCCTGTTGCTCATAGCGTCGCGCCAGTGAACCGAGACCTTGACTGCACAAACCAACCGAGCCGGGCATGTGCACTGAAACACTATCCGCCAACGGCTCCCAGGCCTCAGCCTGACTGCATGAACTCCAAAGCGACGCTAAGCGCGAATTCTCCGCAACGCACCTAGCACAGCGAGGCGGCTTGGCTGGATTGCTGCATATCGGGCGAGAACTGCCCCGAAGCCGATCTTGTCGCGTATGGCAGCGATTGTGAAACAGCCAGTACCCGGCGCCGCATCCGGGTCGGTCCAGTCGTGCGCACATAGTCAGTCTTTGGCAAGTGTCGCCAATCAAAACCTGT
>JASHQG010000268.1 GCA_030037665.1 Acetobacteraceae bacterium | reverse complement strand
GGGAACTCAAAGAAGCGCCGGTCCTCAATCGCGATCAGCATGTTCACGAAGCCTGGAGGAACATCGCGAACATGCGTGGTCAAACGCCACACCCCATCCTTTGTCGCGCGGAGCGCGAGCGTCCTGCCCTCTGCGTCGCGCACCACGCCGCCCGGCGCTGAGAGCCGGGAGAGGTCCGGCGGAAACGCGCGATCTGCCGCCGCCAACGCACCAGCCAGCAGAGCGAGCACTGCCAGCGCGGTCGCCATGCGCGTCATGGCGGCAGCACGTCGACCCGGACGGTCTGTTGACGCGCGTAGATCGCCGGGCGGTACATGTCGGCGAGGCTGACGCCGGGGTACTCGTAGTTCCCCGGTGTGACCGCGCGCAGCATGACCGCAATGCGGAAATTCTCATCGTCCGGGTCGAGATTGATGGCCGCCGCAAAACGGTCATCGGCCGCCAGCTGCGCTTGCGTCGCGGTGAGCTTGCCAAGCCATTGCATCCCATCGACGTCGCCGCCACCGAACCGCCCGGCGACCTCCCACCCGGCCGGCAGGCCGGCCATCACCACGGCCTGGTGCGCCTCGTCGTCGTCGGCACCACCATCGATCACCATGATGAACACGCTGTTCTGCTTCAGCTTGCTGGGATCAATCGTGCTGCCGTCGAGACTGTAGAACAGCCGGCGCACATTCATGAGATGCCGCGAGGCAGGTGGTGGTCTTTTGGGAATGCCGCTTACCGAGACCGTCCACCACGCCGTGTCCGTCCCGGAATTATGCAGCGTAACGTCGTCGTTCACGGGCCGCGATACATAAGCTGCCCGCTCAATCGCGTTGCCACCGATGCTGATCGAGAGCGGCGATGTCTCGGTGCGAAGAGCCGCACCGGCGGCGGCAAGCCATGCCTGCTCCTGCGTGGAGAGCGTCGCCGGATCGAGATCGGCACCGGGCAGCAATGCGGCGAGCCGCGTTGGGGGCACAAGGTGGAGCCCACTTTCCTGCACCAGCACGGCGGTCGCCGCCTGATCGCGCAGCGCCGTGCCGTAGTCGCGCTGCCACCAGAAGTTGCGTCCCGGATTGGCGAGAACCTCGCGGAACAGCGCGCGTGCCGCGTCGGGTTCGGCGATGTGGACGAGTGCCGCGGCAAGCTGCGCGCGGGCCAGCGGCGTCGGCAGTTGATCGGCGCGCGTCTGCAGCACGCGGATCGCGCCGGCGGGCGCCTCGCCGGCAAGCGCCAACACGTAGGCCGCGTAGACTTGTGCGGCGCCACGGGTGGGTCCGGTGTCTTGTTCGGATGCCTTGCCAGCGAGCCAGTGCAAGGCGCCATCGATCGCGGTTGGCGGTACCGCCGCACCGGCATCTCGTGCACGCAAGAGAAACTCGGTCGCGTACGCGGTCAGCCATGGCTCCGCTTCGTCGTCCGATGACCACAATCCAAAACTGCCATCGAAGCGTTGCCGGTCGAGCACCGATTCGACCGCCGTCTGCAATCGCCCCGCGCGATCCGCACCGGCAGTCGGACCCGAAGGCAGCATCGCCAGCGGCAAACCCCGGCTCACGGCCTGTTCCAAACAGTCGAGCGGATAGTCGGAGAGCGCCTTTACCAATCCCGCTACATTGTAGCGGACCGCGCTGCCGATACTGAGTGTCGCTTTCCATGTTCCGGGCAGGAAACCGGTGGTGTCAGGCGTAATCGTCACGGTGGCCCCGGATAGAAGCCCGTTCCCTTGCGCCACGACGATGGAGCCCCGCGCAGGATGCACGGAAATTTCCGTCTCGTGCCGCGCGGTGAAACCTCCTGGTGCCGTCACATCGAGCGACAGATGGCCTAATCCCGGGGCATCGGCATGCAGGTCGCTCAACGCCAGCGTGCGAGCACCTTGTGCGAGCGTCGCTGTCAGATCGGCAGGGCCGGTGAGCGAGATCGCACCCGACGCACTCAGCTGCACCGAGACCACGCCGGCAGGCAGCTCCACATTATGCAGCAACACCGCGAGACGCGCATTGTCGCCTGGTGCGAGAAAGCGCGGCAGCAGCGCTTCCGCAACCAGGGGATCGCGAACGGTCACGTCGGTATGTCCCGCGCCGATTTTATCGCCAGCCCACGCCACCACCATCAATCGCAGCTGGCCGTCGAAATCCGGCAGCGCGAGCTTCACCCGCGCGATGCCGTCGCTTCCCGCCTGCACGGGCGGTGTGAAGAGTGCGACGACGCGCTGGGGGACCGGGGGTGGCGTCGCATTTGCCATCTCATTGCCGTCACCGCCGCCCTGATGCAGCTCGGTCAACGTGCCTTCGGTCGGTCGCAGCAGGCGCGCCCACTCATCGTGGATATCGACCCCAAGGGTACGGCGGCCAAAGAAATGCGCGAGCGGATCCGGTGATTGGAATTGGGTGAGCTGCAACACGCCCTCATCCACCGCCGCAAGCGTGAGCCAGGCGCCAGGCGTGGTTCGGACCGCAACCGTTACCGCGGATCGCGGGCGCAGCACGGGTGGTGTATCAAATCCAACCGGGAGCGTGCGCGCCGATGGATCGATCGGCAGCCAGGTGACGCCGATCGCGCGGTCCGATGGTTGCGGCGCCGTGCCGGGGGCGCCAAGCACCGGGCGAAATACGTGCACGACGACATAGGCACCCGCGCCCCAGTCGCCGGCGACCGGCACGTCGACATCGCCGCCACCGGCAGGAACCTCGATGTCGCGGATCAGCTGAACGCGATCGGTCAGCACCAGGAGCGTCGCTGGGCCGCCGAACGGCGGCGTAATGTGGATGTGCGCAACATCGCCCGGACGGTAACGCGCGCGGTCGGCGGATACGCGCACGCGGGCCGGAATGTCCGGATTGCCGGAGAAGGTCCAGCCCGAGTCGAACACGCTCGAAGCGGCTGCCAGTCCGTGGCCGGTCTCAGCCAGCACGAGTTTGTATCGGCCATAACCCAGCTGCCAGCCGAGCCGGAGCGGATGATCGGGGGGGATCTGCACCATCCGGCTATCGACCGGCTCATCCCGCCAGACCGTCTGGTAGCTGGCGACGCCGTTACGCACGAACAGACCCCAGTCCGGCACCTGGCGCACCAGTGTTGCGCGTACCGCCATCGCGATGCGCCCGCCCGCCGGATCGACGGCGATCACGTCGAACTCGGCGGGTGTGCCGGGATTGACGGCGCCGCCGGTGAAAACCGGGCGCAGACCGATCATTGGACCGCTCGGGCGGATCGGCAGCGTTTCGGTGGCGCTGACCGGGCGACCGGCGGGATCATTGATCGTCGCCGCAAGCGTCACAGCCAGCGGCTGAGTGACGTCTGGCAGCGCAGAAAGATCAATCGGTACGCTGGTGGCGCCAGAGGCATCCGTTGTGCCCAGATCCACCGCATGGCTGTCCGATGGGATCGTTTCATCGACAAGGCCGAACTTGTACTCACTGAAGGCCGGGAACGGGGTCGGATCCGGGGCGAGGCGCCACTGGCCGTCGCCGCTGAGGTCAGTCCCGGGAGCGCCATAGAGAAATCGCACCTTGACGGGCAGATCGCTGGTGCGTCCGGGTGGCAGCGGCAGGGGCACCGCACCGAAATCGACCGCGAGTCGCGCTGGCACGAATGCCTCGACGCGGAAGCTCGCCGAACCGATTTCCGGCGCGTCGGGCGCGGTCCGCAGCGCGATCTCCCACTCGCCCGCCTGCGCGCCGCCCGAGAGCGTGACCGGCACATCAAGCGCGTCGTCGTCGCCGCGCTTGGGCACGATATCTGTAAACACCTGCCCGCTGGGGCGGGTAACGAGGACATGCACCGGGACATCGACCGGGCGGCCGGCGCCACTGCGTAGCAGTGCCATGATGTGCACGGTCTCACCAGGCCGATAAATGCCACGATCGAGCCAGACGAAGGCGTCGAGCGGGCCCGGCTGGGGACGGCCGTAGACACCACGATCGGAGAGATCAAACGCCGGCTCGGTCAGATCAAGCACAGTGAAGTCGCCGTCGGACCCGCTCAGGTGCAAGGCCGCCGGCGCCATGCCCCCCGTCCCTGCCAGCAACGGCGCGGCGAGCCGCGCAATACCATCGTGATCGGTGCGCGCGGTTGCGAGCACACTGTTGTTCGCTGAGATCAACGTGACAGCGACAGCGGGCGTCGGCGCCGCGTGGGCATAGTCGCGAACCTGCACCGTGAGGCCATCGTCACCACGCCAGATCGTCGGCGCGAGGTTGGTGCGCAGTACCATCTGCATGGCGACCGGCGAGACATCGCCGCTCGGCGTCCCGTCGCCCGGGCGTGCCACCAGCACGTAGAGGCCCGGCTTGGCAATCGCATCGGGCAGCGGCACGGCGGTATGCACGAGTTCATTGCGGGCAAAGTCCGGGACCAGGGCGCTGCCCTTCCAGACGACCTGCCCGTCCTGCTGCAACAGCGAGTCGGTGTCATACGAGTCGAGACTGCTTCCGACCGGATGGTTGGAGAAAAATGCGAGCAGACCACGCTCAGAGATTCGCGCGAGGTCCAACCTGACCTTTGAGAGATTGACACTCGCAAGAGATACCCGCGCCGGCATGCTCGCCGGCTGGAGGAACCGCGCGGCGTCAAACACAAGGCGCGGCATACGGTCGGGCATCGCAACAGCGAGCGTGGTCGACTGCTTGAGGCTGAGGCCGTCTGCACCCGGCATGCCCTGCAGCAGGGTTACCCGCGTTGTTGCACCGGTTGGCAGGCCCGTGACGCAGATATCGCCCGATTCAAGTGTGACTGCGCTATCGTGTATGGCGGGCTGCAGCCGCACCCAGTCGCCCGGATGAAAGTCCGGACTACCACCGACGTGACCGGTGAAGCCGATGCAGGCTCGTGCGGGGAAACTTTCCGGTTGGGTGTGAATCGTGCGCACCAGCAGGCCGTATTCCTGCATCCGGGTCACCAACTCACGCCGCAGTGCGGCATCGTCCGGTGCAAGCTGCGTCTCCTCCCGCAGTACCTCGATCTCGGGCAGTTTCCGTCCGAGCGCAGACAATGCGGTTCGCATCACGCGCAATGCCTCCAACTGGTCTGCACCAGAGTTGGCCCCGCGGTATGCCTGCCAGGCGGCAGCCAGAGCGTGCGCATGATCGGGCGTCGGCGGCCGCTCCAGCCCCTGGGCAAGCGCGAGCCAGAGCGCCGGGGTCGTGTCACCGGCGCCGAGGCGCTGTTTGAGCAGAGGCACTGCCTGCACCCAGTCGCCGGCAGCGATCGCCTGCCCGGCGCGTTGCTCGATCTGGGTTCGTGCGGCCGCGCCCATGTCGGCGGGGACGGCATTCTGCAGCGCTCCGGCATAGGCGTCGGCGTCGGCGTCGAGACCGGGCAGCTGCAAGTCCTGGGCAAGCGCCGGTCGGACCGCCGCAAGAAGTATCGAGGCGAGGACAATGAAGAGAGCAAGCCTGACCGGGCGCATCAGGGGCGTCTCCTGAAGAAAGGTGACCGTGCAGAACTGTGACACAGTCACACAGAGACGGAGAGTAGGAAAGTTCGTGGCGGGCTCGATATGCCGGGCGAATTGCGCGCTCGGCGTACCGCTCACGCCACGATAGCAGGCCTCGTCAACCCTGACGCAACAACAGCGACGCGTCCGCATGACTGCCACCGTCTGCCGCTCTTGATCGACGGTCTGTTCGAATTCTCAGTATGCCGGTGATGCTATCAGCAAACTGAGTGGAAGTTAGAAAGCGTGACCTGATCGGGTGCGCGGCCGACCTGTGTGGAAGATCCTCGAATGAGCCGTGGAAGACGCACCGCAAGCGTACGCCGCACCGTTCGTGAATGATCCTGCAGGTATGACGCCCTGAAAGGCCAGAGATCGAACAATTCGGCAGTTCGTGCTGGGCCTCTGCGCGGCCCGTGTGGCGACAGAAGGTGCGAGCCGCCTCGGTGCGATGGGTTCAACGGCAGTCAGCCGATTTCGGCCAGCACGGTGGGGCAACCCAAGCGTCCGCTCGTCGGTCTTGCAGCGGCCCACTGGATTAGACGGGCTTGTGGCGCCGATCGAAAACTGCAGCGATCATCGTGTCTTTCGGAAGAATGTGGGCGAAGGAGCGATACTGCCCCTACGAGGGGCTCGATCTCCCACCGGCCAAGCCTTGACCCATCCTGTCTGCCAACACGACCCACCATGACATCATGCGCATCACACGGCGCCGTAAAGCGCTTTGCGCAGGCAAAAATTCTGCGCGGCGATGTGTTGGCGGAGGACCGTCTCACCGTCAGGCGGATCCCGAATGGGCGGGTTGAGAGAATAGCCGGTGGCCACGTCTGCCCCTGATCGTCGGCCCGG
>JASHQG010000267.1 GCA_030037665.1 Acetobacteraceae bacterium | reverse complement strand
GTCGCCGTGCCATCGCTACGGTTGCTCGCGGATAAGACAGCCCAGGTCTTCGGCGGCATTGCCCACACGCTGAGCGGCGTCGCCTTGCTGCTCGGCGAGCCGGCGCAGGCCGGTCCGCGTCACGGCTGGAAAGGTCTTCTCGTACCCGATTGGATGCCGCCTCTGGTCAGCGCCGGACGGACCTTCGCCGTGATTAGTGCCGTCGCGCTGTTCTGGATTGTCACTGGTTGGCCCGACGGCGCCCTGGCGGTGACATTCGCTGCCATCGTTGCCCTCCTGCTCGCACCACGATCCGACGAGACGTACGGTGCCGCCCTGCTCTTCGCCGTGGGCGCCATTGCCGACCTCATTCTGACCGCGATCGTGACCTTCGCGGTTCTACCATGGTTAGCGACTGATGATTTCGCGGCATTCACCCTTGTCATGGGCGTTTGCGTCATTCCCATCGGCACTCTGCTACGGCAAGCCCGGCAACCGTGGCAGGTAGGTCTGCTCACCGCGATGACCATGGGATTTGTGCCAATCCTCCAGCCGACGAACCCGGAGACGTACGACGCGCAGGTCTTCTACAACGTCGCTCTGACAATCGTCGCCGGAATGGGCGCGGCGGCGATGTCGTTCCGGCTCTTGCCACCGTTGTCGCCAACTGTCCGCGCGCGCCGGCTGCTTGCCCTGACCTTGCGCGATTTGCGGCGGCTGGCAACGGGGCGCTCGCGCAGTGATTGGGAGCGGCACACCATCGTCCGGCTCTCGGCCCTGCCAAACGAGGCGACGCCGCAGCAACGCGCACAGCTCCTGGCTGCCTTGGCGGTAGGCAGCGAGATTATTCTTCTGCGACGCCAAGCTGGCATTGACCTCGCTCTTAATTCTGCGTTCGGGGCGCTAGCGGGGGGCCAGAGCGCGATCGCGACCACCCGCCTGTCCGATCTCGACGTGACGCTCCGTGACGTCGCTGAGGGAGAAAGGGGAACGCAAGATCTTCTGAGGGTGCGTGCCAGCATTGCCGTCCTTTCGGAAGCGCTGACAAAGCATGCCACCTATTTTGATGGCGGATCTCCGCCATGAGGTTCGTCGAGATCGATGTGCTGGGCGTCTATGTCGCGCCGATCTCGGTGATGTTGGCCGCCGCGTGGGTGGTGACAGCCGCGCTGCGCCGCATCCTCGCGCGATTTGGACTCTTGCGCCACGTGTGGCACCCGGCCCTCTTCGTGTTTTCGGTTTACATGGTTGTCCTGTCGTCGATCATTTTGGCCGAAGCGCGGTAATCTGCCATGTCCGAACTCGATGGCAAGTTCAAAACGGAAATCGCGGAGGACGATAGCGGGGAGAGTCAATATCCGGGCCTGCTCGCCCGTGCGCGGGCGATGCGTTCCAGGCACGTCCTGCCGGTCAGCCGCGTGCTGCCAACATTGCTGACCGTGCTCGTCGCTACAGTGGCCGCCATACTCGGCTGCGCAATGTGGCATGCCTATATGGACGCACCTTGGACACGTGACGCCACCGTTCGCAGCTACGTCGTCACAATGGCGCCGGAAGTCTCAGGACGCATCGTCGAGCTTCCGGTCCACGACAACCAGCTGGTTCACAAAGGTGAGCTGCTAGTGGCGATCGACCCGACCAACTATGCGATCGCGGTCAGTCAAGCCACGGCAGCGGTGCAGCAGGCCGAAGCCAACGGGCAAAACATTGACGCGCAGATGGAAGTGCAGCAGGCACAGATCCGCGCCAGTCACGCTCAACTCAATCAGGCCGAGGCCGGTCTCGTATTCGCACAGCAACAGGCGCGGCGCTATCGGACGTTGGCGCACGAGGGCTGGGGTACCGTTCAGAGTGATCAGCAGTACGCGTCGCAGCTGCATCAACAAGAGGCTGCAGTGCAAACGGCTCAGGCAAACCTCAATCTCGCGGAGCGGCAAGTCGAATCGCTGAGGGCACAGCGTTTGAGCGTGGAAGCGACTCTCGCCCAGGCCAACGCGCAGCTCCATCAGGCGCAGGTGAATCTGGCGCGAACGCGGATTCTTTCGCCAGCCGAAGGTTATGTGACGAACCTGCTGGTACAACCGGGTGACTACCTTAATGTTGGGATGGATACAATCTCGGTTGTCGACGCCAATGCATTCTGGGTTGACGCATATTTCGAAGAGACAAATCTCACTGAAATACACGAGGGCGATCCAGCCCAAATCAAGCTGATGGGCTACGATCGAGTCCTGCGCGGCCAGGTCGCCAGCATCGCTCGGGCGATCAACGTCGCGAACGCCCAGCCCAATGGACAGGGGGTTGCGACAGTGAATCCGATCTTCACCTGGGTGCGGCTCGCGCAAAGAATTCCTGTGCGGATTCACATCGGCCAGGTGCCGGCGGGCGTGGCTCTCGTGGCGGGGATGACCGCCACGGTCCAGATCGATTCCCGACTTGACCGGCAATAGACCCTTCACTCATCGAACCACGAGCGACCAGCCACCATGGTGATGAACGGGCACGTGATTGCGATGGCCATCGTAGAGTCCGTTGATACGGTGGAGACTGCCGGGTCCGAACGCGCCTGCGCAGGCTGTGAGGAGACCCGTGAGCTGCGCCTCGGCCCCTGCCGCGAAGGCGCCAGCCCCTTCATGCCGCATGTGGACCCAATCGATCTCGCTGCGGTCGATTGCCTGAGCGATCCGGTTCAGTGAAATTGGTCAGCTATCAGGCCCTTGGTTTTCCCGGCTTCTCACTGAAACTCAAAAGGGAGATCGACAAGCCGTGCCGCGTGTTCGCGGTGCCGCCGCAAATTGTCGGATTTCTTGAAAGTAGCAGTTTCGCCAATAGCGCGGTGGCCTCATCGTGGTTTGTATCTTTCGCACTGCCGCCGTGGTGCAAAGCGTTGGAGGAGGAATTCGCCTGCGTGACATTCAACGATCCTGTGTGCGTTGGCGTGGAATTCGATTTGACTAGCCTGCAACGCGGTGACCAGACCTCGCGCCTCCAAAGCATGACCGTCCTGCATCGCCCCGGGCTGGTCACCGCCAATGAGGCGCGCGGCGAATGAGGCTACGGCCCGATGGCGGAGGGCGACAAGCTCATGCCGCAAACGGCGGGTGGGCCCCCGCAAGGCCTTGGCGCGGGCGATACGCCGCCCGGTCCGGGGAGCACGAACGGGACAGGTGCGGGCGCCGGACTGCACAAAGCGCGCCAGCAACCGCATCGGGGGTGAAGGGCGACGGCACGCCCGCCACGACGCGCCACGGTGCGCACGGGCGCCCGACCCACTAACGCGTTGATATCCCGGACGCCGCCGCGCCGTGTAGCGGCTTCCTGGGTCGGTTCGGTCGTGGGATGTGTGTGGACTGAGCCTAGACGGGCGATGCCGTCTTCACATGCGATGTCGGATCCCCAATCGCCTGGACGGCGCGCTACCTCAAGGTCAACGGAAAACGTCGCATCGTGGGGTCCTTCAATCACGGTTCCATGGCCAACGCGATGCTGCATGCTATCGGCGCTCAGGTGGCCTTTCCAGAGCGGCAGGTGGTCTCGTTCTCCGGCGATGGCGGCTTCACCAT
>JASHQG010000266.1 GCA_030037665.1 Acetobacteraceae bacterium | reverse complement strand
TGGCGACGGCGCGATCGGCCAGCAGAGTGCCGCCCGCCTCGCAGGCAATGCCGCGCAGCCCGGCGGCCGCGGCGGCACGCACCGTGTCGGGGCCAACCGTGGGCAGGTCGGCGCGGCGCTCCTGCCCCGGCTTGACCAACTTTACCAGCACGCCACCCGGCCCCGACCGTGCCAGCGCGCGGCAGCGTGACAGCATCGCGTCGGTGCCTTCCGCTGCTTCCACTGCCAGCACCATCCCCTGCTGCACCACGCACCCCTGCGCCACATCGACCGCGCCCAGCGCGCGTGCCACCGTCACGCCACGCCTGATGTCTGCTGCTGCCAGAGCGTCCGGTGCTGTGCGGGTGAGCAACCCGGCCGGGGCCAGCGCCTCGCGGAGCACGTCCTGCGCACCGATGATGCGGAAGCCCATCTCGCCCAGCACGCGGATCACCGCCGCGAGCAAGCCGTCATCGCCGGCGAACGCGGCGCGGCCAATGCGGGCGACGATGCGGGCGCCCTCGGCGTCCGGGCGGAGGTCCAGAAAGGACGGCCGCCGTACCGGGCCGATCAGCACCAGGTCCTGGCAGCCGTGGTTGCGCAGAGCAGTCAGGATGCGGCCGGCGGCGCCCATGCGGATGACCTCGTGCCGCCAGGGTGCGAGCACCGCGCGCTCGGCAAAGCCCTCGAGCCCGACCAGAAAAACCGGCCGTCCGGCTGCGGTGGCCGCGGCCGCGACCTGGCCTGGCAGGTGGCCGCCGCCGGCAATAATGCCCAAGG
This sequence comes from Acetobacteraceae bacterium, assembly GCA_030037665.1. Taxonomy (GTDB): domain Bacteria; phylum Pseudomonadota; class Alphaproteobacteria; order Acetobacterales; family Acetobacteraceae; genus JASHVB01. The sequence continues at coordinate 6,667 of JASHQG010000266.1, read as the reverse complement.
GACGGCGTGCTGATTCCCCGGAATCAGAGGGGGCCGATTCTGCCATTGCAATGCGCCCAGGTTTCCGGCATAACGCACTCCGTGAAATCACGAAATCGTGAGATTATTCCCATGACGGATCGGCCCTTGCCGGACGACGAGGACGCCTCCCCCGACAGCCAGTCTGCCGCCTCGAGCATCCTGCACTGCCTGGAGATGCTTGAGGAAGAGGCCGAGAACTTCCGGCTTCCCCGCACCCGCTTCGCCCTACGCAAAGCGATCCGAGCCTGCAAGGCTGACAGCTTGCAGCGGTTCACGCCTCGATTGCGACGCCTGACCTTGCATTAGAGCGCCGGCCGTGGGTCATTGTGCGGCGCGCCGCACAATGACATCAGCTGCGTGATCCACTAGCTTGCGCCCGCTGGGGAGGGCTGGGCCGTGGAAACGATTGCGCGCGACACCTACACCATCCATGACTTTGGCCTGAGCAGCGGCGAGATACTGCCCGAGGCCGCCATCGCCTACGTGACGCGGGGCAAACTGGCGCCGGACGGGCGCAACGCGGTGCTGGTCACGCACGGCTACACCAGCGGCCACCAGATGATCGAGCCAGATGGCGGATCCGCGGAAGGCTCGTGGACCACCCTGGTCGGCCCCGGCGCTCCGATCGATACCGAGCGGAACTTCGTCGTGTGCTCGAACATGCTTGGATCGAGCTTCGGTTCCACCAACGCCGCCTCGACGGACCCGCGTACCGGGCGCCGCTATGGATCGCGGTTCCCGAAGATCAGCCTCACCGACATCGTGACCGCGCAGCACCGGCTGCTGCAGCACCTGGGGGTGAAGCACCTGCGGGCGGTGGTTGGGCCATCGTACGGTGGGTTCCAGACCTTCCAATGGGCCGTGACCTTCCCCGATTTCCTGGATGCGGCCGTCCCTGTGGTCTCCGCCCCGCGCGCACGGCTGAATATGACCGCCGACACCGTCGCCCGCTTCCAGCGTGACCCGAACTGGAACGGTGGCGACTACTACGACACGCCGGGCGGTATGACCGCGACCATGGTTGCGCTGCGCATGGAGACGCTCGGCCGATACGGCATGACCGACGAGGCGGCGATCCGCCGCGCGGCAGAACAGTGGGCCGCGGTCTTCGACGCCAATTCCCTGTTGATTCTTGGCCACGCCGCGGAGGCCTACGACGTGACCGCCGACCTCCATCGCATACGCGTCCCCGTGCTCTACGTCCTCTCCCGCACCGACGCCCTCTTTCCGCCGACACGCGCACCGGAGGTGATGGAGGCGCTGAACAAGGCCGGCGTCGATGCGACCTATTTCGAGATCGACAGCGACAAGGGCCATCTCGCGTCGGGCGCGGACGCGGCGAAATGGGCGCCGGCGCTCCGCAGTTTCATGCGCCGTGTGGGCGTCGCAGCATGAGCGGGACAAGCGGCCCGCTGACGCTCTCGTTCGACATCGGCGGCACGCACCTGAAAGCGAGCGTGCTCGGGGCCGACGGAACGATGGTGGCGGCCGAGCAGAGGGTCGAGACGCCGCGCCCGTCGCCGCCGGACGTGGTGGTGCCTGCACTCGTCGCGTTGGGGCAAAAGCTCGGCCGCTACGACCGGATCTCGATCGGATTTCCCGGGGTGGTGAAGCAGGGCACCGTGCTGACGGCGCCGAACCTGGGCACGCCGGCGTGGGCCAGCTTCGCCCTGGCGGCAGCGCTGAGCAAGGCGCTGGGCAAGCCTGCCCGCATGTTGAATGACGCGACGGTGCAGGGCCTCGGCGCGATCGAGGGTCACGGGCTGGAGTGTGTCATTACCCTCGGCACGGGTATGGGCTTCTCCCTGTTCGAGGACGGACGTCCGGCGCCGCATCTGGAACTGAGCCAGCACGTCGCGCACAAGGAGAAGACCTACGACCAGTGGATCGGCGATGCGGCGCTGAACCGGATCGGCCGCAAGCGCTGGCTGCGGCGGGTGCAGAGGGCGATCGGCCAGATCACCACACTGGTGAACTACGACACGCTCTTGATCGGCGGCGGCAACGCCCGGCACATCAAGTTCGCGCTGCCGCCGAACGTGCGGGTGGTGCCGAACACGGCCGGCATCACCGGCGGGGTGAAGCTTTGGGACCCGGCCGTGGATTCCGTGTTCCACAACGACGCTGCCGCTGCTGCCGCCTGAAGGGCAGGTTCGAGACGGTGCTGCGGAAAGGGCATCGTGCCTGCCACGGCATGCCTTCGGTCTTGGCTGGTGCGTCGAAGGATACGGTTCGTCGAACAACCAGAGCGATGGTTCGAGCGGTCAACGCTCGATGGTCTGCCGCAGCGTTCGTCAGGTCTGAAAGTGGCAGGCCCGCACGGTCGGTGACGAGACACGCAGCGATCTGCCTGCCCCGAGGTCGCTATCCGCCCTCGATCTTCGGAATGAAGAAAACCTCGGTCCCCGGCCGCACCGGCACCAGGAAATCGATCTCGAACAACTCACCGTCCACCGCGACGGTTGTCTCCTCGGTCAGCGTCTCGGCGAGGCCCGGAAATCTGGCGTCCATCTCCTTGATGACACCGCGCAGGTTCCTGGCGTTCACCGCGAATTCAGTCACGCCACCGGTGTAGCGGCGGCTGAATCCGCTCGTGAAGACAACGCGGACAGGCGTGTCAGACATCGGGGATCTCCACGACGACCGCCCGCGCCTGTCCGTCCAACGTGGTCTAGGCTTTCGCGTCCAGTGCCGCGCGCACCTTCGGCGGCGACATCGGGAGCTCCTGCATCCGCACGCCGACGGCGGCCTCGATCGCGTTGGCAATCGCCGCCATGGGCGGACAGATGTTCACTTCGCCGACCCCCTTCGCGCCGTACGGGTGAGCCGGGTTCGGCACTTCCACCAGGATCGCATCGATCATCGGCAGGTCGGAGGCCACCGGGCAGCGATAGTCGAGGAACCCGGCGTTATCGAGCTGACCCTTCGTGTTGTAGATGTACTCCTCGTTCAGCGCCCAGCCGATGCCCTGCACCACGCCGCCCTGGATCTGCCCCTCGACGTAGGACGGATGGATCGCCCGGCCCACATCCTGCGCGGCAACGAAGCGCAGGATCGTCACCTTGCCGGTCTCCGGGTCCACCTCCACGTCGCAGAACTGCGTGGAGAACCCGGGCGCCTGCCCGCCGGCATTGACCGAAGCGGCGGCGGTGATCGGCCCGCCCGTCGCCGGCGCCTTCGCCGCCAGTTCGCGCAACGACAGCGGCTTGAATTCGCCCACGTTGGCGCCGGCGGGCTTGGCATGACCGTCTTCCCAGATCACCCCATCCGGATCGACGTCCCAGATCACGGCGGCCCGCTTGCACAGGTCCTTGATCACGGTCTTCGTCGCGTTCACCACGGCGGTGCCCGACGCGAAGGTCACGCGCGATCCGCCGGTAACATGCGTGTACCCGACCGAGCCGGTGTCGGCGACGATTGCGCGCACCTGGCTGTAGTCGACGCCCAGCGTCTCTGCAGCCATCAGCGCCATCGACGCGCGTGAGCCGCCGATGTCCGGGCTGCCTGTTGCCACCAGCACCGTTCCGTCCGCGTTCACCTGCACTGTTGCGCTGGACTCGCCGCCGCCGTTGAACCAATAGCCCGAAGCAACGCCGCGCCCCTGGTTCGGCCCCAGCTTCACCTTGTAGGCCGGATGGTTCAGCAGCGCTTCCAGCGTCTGCGCGTACCCCTCGTGCGCGTGCTTGGGGCCGAAAATCGTCGGCGTGCCGATGTGAGCTGCATTCTTCTGCCGTATCGCCAGCGGATCCATGCCTATTTTTGTCGCGCACATGTCCAGTACGCTCTCCACCGCGAAGGCGGAGATCGGCGACCCAGGCGCGCGATAGGCCGCTGCCTTCGGTCGGTTGCACACCACATCATAGCCGACGCTGCGCATATTTTCGATCGCGTAGGGCGCGAACGCGCAGAGGCAGGCATTCATCACAGGCGAACCAGGAAATGCGCCCGCCTGGAACTTGAAGATGCCATCCGCGGCGATGATCGTCCCGTCCTTCTTCACGCCGAGCTTCACCCACATCGACGAGCCTGAGGTCGGACCGGTGCCCTTGAACACTTCCTCGCGGCTCATCATCAGCCGCACGGGCCGTCCGCTCTTCTTCGACAGAGTCGCGGCGACCGGCTCAAGATACGTCACCGTCTTGCCGCCGAAGCCGCCACCGATCTCCGCTGGATAGAACCGAAGGTCGCCGATCTTGGCGCCCATGATCCGCGCGGTCAGCGCGCGCATCTGGAAATGTCCCTGGCTCGAACTCCAGACTTCGCCCTGTCCGTCAGCGTCGATCTTGGCCACGCAGGCGTGCGGTTCGATATAGGCCTGGTGCACGGCGGCAGTCTTGAACTCTTTCTCCACCACCACGTCGGCTTCGGCGAACCCCTTGTCGAGATCGCCGATCTTGAATTCCAGCCGCTTCGAAATGTTCGAAGGCTTGGTCGGCGCCGGCTCTACGCCGCGCGTGATCATGTCCTCGAACAACAGCGGCGCGTCTTCCTTCATCGCATCATCGACGTCGATGACGTGCGGCAATACCTCGTACTTCACGTCGATCAGCGACAGCGCCTCGTCGGCGATCGATGCGCTGCTCGCGGCCACCGCCGCGACGGCATGCCCTTCATAGAGCGTCTTCTCGCGCGCCATGATGTTGCGCGTCACGTGCCAGAAATTCACCGCGACACGCTCGGGCCCGATGTATTCGAACTTCTGGTCCGGAAAATCCTTCGACGTCACGACGGCACGCACGCCAGGCAGCGCCTCGGCCTTCGACGTGTCGACCGATACAATGCGCGCATGCGCATGCGGTGAGCGCAGGATGCGGCCATACAGCATTCCCGGCATCTTCAGGTCTGCGCCATAGAGCGCGCGACCGGTCACCTTGGGAACGCCATCGGGGCGGATCGGCCGGGTACCGACCCACTTGAAACGCTTGACGGAGTCACCCACGATCGCTGTGTCGTTCACTGCACCCTCGCTTGCTTGCCTGAATTGCTCCCGATTGCCGTCCAGAGTCGCCCACCAGGGCGGCAAAGGCAAGGGGCCGGCGGCCGTTTGCCAATTATCGCAAGACCGCCTATGGCGCCGAGCATGCTGGTTTCGGCGTTTCCCGAGGATCTTTGCCTGAGCTTTGCCAACACCCGCCAATGGCGCGGCACGGACAAGCCGACCGAGACACTCCATGACAGCGCCGATCTGCTGCGCTGGATCGAGGCCGAAGGAGGCCTCGGCGCCGAAGCGATCCGGCCCGTGCACGACTGGACGGGTGCGCATCCCAAGCGTGCGGCCCGGTTGTTTTCCAGGGCGATCGAGCTGCGCGAGGCGATCTTTCGGGCATTCAGCGCCGTCGCCGCGGGAGAGCCGGTTGCCAGTGCCGATCTTGCGGCGCTTCGGACTGGGCTTGCCGAGGCGCCGGCGCGTACCAGGCTCGACGCGGCCGGCGGTGCCTATGGCTGGCGCACGCCACCATTACAGCCCGACGTGGCGGATCTGCTCGCACCGGTGCTCTGGTCGGCCGGCGATTTGCTGCTGCGTGCCGGACAGCGGCGCATCCGCCGCTGCGCCAACCCGGAATGCCTGTGGTTGTTCATCGACGAAAGCCGCATGGGCACGCGACGGTGGTGTGACATGACCTCGTGCGGCAACCGCGCCAAGGCGCGGCGCCACTACGAGAAGATGCGGCAGACCTGACGCCCCGCTACGCCGCCCGGCTGCAGTAGGCCTCGATCCGGTAGCCGTCCGGATCGACAACGAACGCCGCGTAGTAATTCGGACCATAGTCTTTGCGCAGTCCGGGCCGGCCGTTGTCTCGTCCGCCATTGCGGAGCGCTGCGGTGTGGAACGCATTGACGCTCTGCCGCGTCGGCGCCGTGAAGCAGAAGTGCAGGCCGGATGCCTCGTCCGCGGGCACCGGATGCGTTGCCGCGCCGATCCACAGGGCAACGGCGTCATCGCCGTAGCCCAGCGAGTCCGCGCCTTCGCTCAGGCAGCGGTAACCGAGCGGCTGCAACGCTGCGTCATAGAAACGCCTGGTGCGGGCGATGTCGCTGACGCCGATCGATACGTGGTTGAGCATGCCGGGGTCCTCTTGTGGGTTTGAACCGGCTAGGGGGTCGTTTTGTTAACCCCATAGCCGGTTGAGTGGCAGGGTGACCCCAGCAGCGACACCTGTCAACCCTGTAAGGGGTTATAATCCACCGAGCCGACAAATCACACACAAACCACAACGCCTCGCGCGGCGCGCCGCGGCCGGCGACGCAGCGCCCCTCCAAGTCATGGCGTGGCGGCGGGTCAGGGACCGGATCAACCACGCCGGACCTGGAAGCTACCGGCACCTCCCGAGCCGAGACGGCAATCCCCTGCGACCGCTCGCTGTCATTCCCGCGGCGCACGCTCCCCGCGACAGGCCGGCATGACGTCGGCGCGGTGTGCGTCGACGCGACGACCGCTGACAACCACCGCGCCGGTCATGCGGTGCCCTCGCGCTGCGCGATGCATTCGCGTTGGGCGAGGACGTTCACCAGCAGAGTCCTCCATAAGCGAAGCCTGTCACAGCCTCAGCCGAGTCGGTCATTGAGCATGTTGAAGCGCAACCCCCTCCGTTCCAGGGCTACGGTGGTCCCACAAGTGCGAATCGACTTTCCGACCCGCTTGGGG
>JASHQG010000265.1 GCA_030037665.1 Acetobacteraceae bacterium | reverse complement strand
GCATCGCTGTTCGCCACGCGCGAACCGGGCGCGGCGACGAGACCGAGGTTCTCGCTGAGCAGCGGCTCGGAACAGAGCTCGTCGAGTTCCGGCGGATCCTGCACCAGCGCGATGTCGACCCGTCCGGAGAGGAGCCAGGCTTCCAGCGTGCCGCTGGCGGCCTCTTTCACGTCAAGCGTGACGTGCGGCCAGCTATTATGGAATGCCGCGATCAGCGGCGGTACCAGCAAAGGGGCCACTTCGGCCGGCATGGCCAGTGACACGGTGCCATGGACGGCTACTTCGCCTTCCCGCAGCAGCGGCGCCGCGAGCAGGTGCATGATCGTTTCGAGGCGGTCGAGCAGGGAGATCCCGGAAGGCGTGAGAGTGACCCCGCGCGCGTGGCGTACCAGAAGCCGAGTGCCCAGCGCATCTTCCAGCCGACGGATCTGATGGCTAATTGTTGGTTGGCTGCTTTTCAGTTCCTGCGCGGCGCGCCGGAAACTGCCGCTTCGTGCCACGAGTGCAAAGCAACGCAGCGCACGCAGTTCGACCCTCTCACTGCTCGCAATGGACCCCGCGTGCGCGGGAAGCGTAGAGTGATGCGATGTCAGCGCATGCACGGAATACGCGTCTCCTCCCACGGTGCAACGCACGTCTACGCGCTAGACGCGCTGATTTATCGGTGCGTTGAAAGACGGGACGAACTGCGTGCGGTTGTCGGCAAGGCGCCGACATCGCGTCGTGAGGCGACATCTGTAATTTGATGAAGCGCTGTTCCGCGCACATTCCGGTTGCAGCCGCCGAGGTGGTTGCCGAGGAACCCGGCGGGAGCCGAGCGAGCCTGTATCCACTGATCGAGCGTTATCGAGCCACGGGTCCGATATCCCGGGTAAATGGGGAGGGGCGGAGGCCGGCCCTGGGCAACCGGGATGTCGAGAGGACAGGGGAGGCGCTAATCCTTGACGTCTTCGAACCTGATTACCCTACGCCAACCCCCCTCTCCTTCCGGCATACTGTCGAGAACAACTGCCTCAACTTTCGTCGGGACGGATTACATGCGCCTCCGGATTTATCGGCAATTATTGCCGGTGTTGTCTCCCGTTCAGCGGTCCGGTCATTAACGACAATCCGACACCGTCTTCCGCCGTGCCGAGGGAATAGTCCCCCGGGGCACATGCTCGGCCGGCTGGTCGATCGCTACGCGGCGAGCGCCACTGAAGGGTCCGCCTGGTCTTCCTTTCGGTCCAGCAGGCTCTGATGCTGCGCACGTCATCGGAGCGAACGACAATCCCGTGCGCGTCCGGGTCGCGGTGGCGCAAATCACCGGCACACAACCGCGCATGGCAATAACAGGTCCGTTTGCTCGCGGAGCAATCGCCTCGGCGGGTGGCCGACTCGCAGTGGGAGGCGGAGCAAGTTTGCCGATCGCAGTGCTGGCTTTATGATCGCGACACGTCATCACCTCCGGAGAAACACGATGCGTCTTGGCATCTTCGACCACATGGATCGCGGCGCCGGCTCGCTCGATCGATTCTTCGCCGACCGCATGCGCCTGGTCGAGGCCTACGACCGCGCCGGTTTCTACGCCTATCACGTGGCAGAACATCACGCGACACCGCTTGGCGTGGCGCCGTCGCCCGGCATCTGGCTGGCGGCGATCGCCGAGCGCACCACACGGCTTCGCTTCGGCGCGCTGGTTTACCTGCTGCCACTCTATCATCCGCTGAAGTTGCTGGAAGAGATCTGCATGCTCGATCAGATCAGCCGTGGTCGTCTGCTCTTGGGCGTCGGTCGGGGCATCTCGCCGATCGAGCTGCGCTATTACGGTATCGATCCTACCGTCGCGCCAGCGATGTTCCAAGAGGCGCTTCAGGTCATTCTGCGCGGCATGACCAGCAAGGAACTGACGTTCGAAGGCAGGTACTATCAGTATAAGGAGGTACCGATGGAGATGGAGCCGTACCAGAAGCCGCATCCGCCGCTTTGGTACGGCATCGGCCGGCTCGACGCGGTGCCCTGGGCGGTGCAGCATAAGGTCAATGTGGTCGGTAACGTTGCCGGCCCGCGCATGCGCTCCCTCACCGACCGGTACCGTGCCGAATGGGCCGCTGCTGGCCATGCGCCGGAGGACATCCCGCTGATGGGGGTCGGCCGTCACGTCGTCGTGGCCGAAACGGACCGCGAGGCGCTGGAAATCGCCCGCCGCGGCTACGGCAAATGGCGCGACAGCTTCCTGCTGCTATGGCGCAAGCACAACATGCAGCTTCCCAATCCCAACGCGCTCTTCCCGGAAACATTCGAGGAGGCGGAGGCCGAAGGCCGCGCCGTCGCCGGTACACCCGATAAGGTACACCACTTCCTCCAACGCACGCTCGACGACGGCGGCCTGAATTACCTGCTCTGCCGCTTTGCTTTCGGTGATATCGAAGCAGATGCCGTCCTGAACTCACTCGATCTGTTCACCCGGATGGTGAAGCCGCATCTGCGTGAAGCGCGCGTCGAGGTTCCGGCATAGCGTCCCAGATTATCAGCGACGAACCGATCGCTCGCCGGAGATTACGATATCACTGATCCTGATCCCGATCCTGCTTGCGACGAAAGGTATATGCGGCATCACGCCAAGCCGCGCCCGTTCGACCGGTTACGCACATCCAGGCGATACCCCACGCCGGTCTCCGTCAGAATGTGGGCAGGGTGAGCCGGATCAGCTTCCAGCTTGTTGCGCAGGTTCCGGATCACGATGCGCAGATACGCCACGTGATCGGCCCGCCGCACACCCCACACGGCGGAAAGGATCTGTCTGTGTGTCAGCACCTTCCCCGCGCCCTCGGCTAGCACGCGCAGCACCTCGAATGACTTGAGCGGCAAGTGTACAGCCTGGCCGCGCAGGCGCACCCGGCGCCGCAGCAGATCGACCTCAAGATCATCGCTCACCACCAGAGCTGGTTTGCCCTGCTCCTGCGCGCGGCGGCGCAGCGCGTTGGTCACCCGCGCCAGAAGCTCCTTCACACGGAACGGTTTCTGGACGTAATCATCGGCGCCGCACTGCAACGCTTCGACCGCAGTATCCTCATCGCCACGCACGGATAACGTCATTATCGGCACGGCGGAAATCTCCCGCACCGCACGGACCGCCGCTATTCCGCCCGATTCCGGGGAATCGATGCACAGCATCAGCAGGTCGAACGTGCCGCCTGCGATGCGGCTTGCGACATTCTCGCCGAGCTGCCCGTCCTGCACGCGATAGCCTACCGCCGTAAGCTCGCGCCGCAACAAACGCCGAACGCCAGGATCATCATCGATGACCAGGACGCTCGGCCCCGCCGTGCGCGACGCCGCCTCGGGTTCGGCGGAAATGGCGCGCAGCGGCATCGGTGGATCGTGCCGGGTCTGCACGGCAGGTCCCTCAGGACGGCGCGCCGTAGCGCTTGCGCAGTGCGAGATTTATTTGCAGCACATTGACGATCGGCCTCCCAAACAATCCGTAGCCAGGACTGAAGGCCTGCGCGTGCAACATGGTCTGGATTTCCTGCTTCACCTGCGCCGGATTGCGCTTCAGGTCCTGCGCCCATTGGTTGGCAACGCGATCGAGCTGGTACTCTGCGTTCTCGAGCGTGATGTCAGGATCCTGACCGGAGCCGGATGCAGTGACATAATCCCCCGGGATGTCCGCGAGCGGCGCGTCGGGATGATCCTGCCGCCACATATCGAAGAACGTGCCCTGAATGTCGGTGCCGGTCTTCACCGGCTGAATCGTGGTCACGCCCTTGCCGTTCGGGCCCGGATGCGTCACCGCGGAGGGGAAGGTGCCGGGATGCTCCTGGGAGAAATTGTCGAAGAACACCACGGCCAGATCGCTTGGCTGCGGCTTTGGCGTGGCGGGGTTTTTCTTGATGAACTGCGCGACGATGGCTGGATGCACCTTCGTCCAGCCATTCACATAAGCCGCATGCGTCGGATCAGCATTCACCCAGGCTTGCGCCAGCGCGTTATGCATATCTGCCCATTGCGCGACGATGCCAGGCTTACCCTGGAACCTATCGGCCTGGAACCACGCCTCGATGTCGGGTGCGACAAGTTGCCCCTTCTTCGGCCCCGCACTGTAAGTAACGATCGGTCCGATCTGCGTGGCCACGCGGTTGCGCAGTGCGTAATTGGAAACGGCCAACGCCGACGATGCCGAGGCCGTGCCGTCATAGTTGGCAGCAGACGGGCGTGGCGAGAAATACTCGGCCTTGGTAAACGGCTGTGCGATCAGCAGGGAACCAACCGCCTTCCCGTCCGGTCCGGTCACGATGCTGCCGTTGACCTGAAACGGCCACAAAGTCTGGCCGATGCCCCACAGGATCGCCGGGTAGATGCCACAGACGATCACCACCGAAAATGTCAGAAGCCACAGGCTTTTCGAGACATTGCGCAGCATCGCGCATCTCCTCGCGTATGAACATCAGGCGACCAGATGGAAAGCCACCATAAACATATCGATCAGCTTGATGCCGATGAACGGCGCGATCACGCCACCGACGCCCCAGATCAGCAGGTTCCGACGCAGCAGCGCATCAGCGCCGAGCGGGCGGTAGCGCACGCCCTTCAGCGCCACCGGGATCAACAGCGGGATGATCAGCGCGTTGAAGATCACCGCCGACAGGATTGCCGAAGTCGGCGAGTGAAGGTGCATGATGTCGATCGCCTTGAGCCACGGCAGCGTGCCGGCGAACAGCGCCGGGACGATGGCGAAGTACTTGGCGATGTCGTTGGCGATACTGAATGTGGTCAACGCGCCGCGGGTC
>JASHQG010000264.1 GCA_030037665.1 Acetobacteraceae bacterium | reverse complement strand
CGCGTGGGTGGGCCCGACCGATCGCTCTCTGTCATCGTGCTCCGTCGTTTCTGCGATTTCGCGATACTGCTCCCAGTTCTGCTGCAATTGCTCGATGCTCTTTCCTCGCGCCGCATCGGTGGGTAGGTGGGCAGAGCCATGACCAAGTTCCCAAGCTTGCTTGCATGAGCGGTTCGAGCATTAGCCGTTCAGTCGCGCGGCGTGATCTCTTTCAAATATGCGACTAACAGCACGGATGGTGGTCCATCCATTTGCCGTTCCGGGCTGACCGGTCAGCCAGACCCACATTAACGTCAGATGCGCAGCCGAATTCGGGCATGAGAGCGGTACGGTGACAGAAAGTGCTGGCCGAGCAATCAGCACGCCTTCGCGTGACGTCCAATGTCGGACATGAACGGCAACGTGGCAATGGACACGGCGACAGTTTTCTCACCAACCAGATGACGCTGCCAGTGCTGACGATCTGCGCGCGCTCGAAGCGACGATCCACGCCTTCTACAGGAGCCGCTCACAATTGGAGTTGTTTTTCAAGCGGATCAAGCAGCGCTTGCGCATTAAGCGGGTCTACGGCACCTCGGAGAACGCGGTGAAGACGCACAACCGGCTGGCCGTGCCGGTCTACCTGCTGGTGGCCATCATCAGACAGCGGTTGGGCTGGTGGCGTCGCGTTGCGCATTGCTGCGGGGCCTTTCGATTACCGTATTCGAATGGATGCCGGTGCAGACCGCGCTCCTGCACGATGCCGAACAGATCGATCCACCAACAGACCGCAACCAATCGAAATCGGCCGATTTTTGATCGGATGGGAGTGACATTGCATATTCTTTGTGCAGTGCAGCAATCGGCTGCCCGCCTACTAACCATCCTGCCTGCCGCGCTCTGCGCCGCCCGCGGTGGCGTGGCGGAAACCTTGTCATTCACGGCGAGCAGCGCCGAACCCGATATGGCACCCTGATTGCATCCGTCACTCCTTAAACCGATGCCGCGGCCCGCGGGCCTCGACCGATCCCATGAGAAGGAGTGACGAAGAATGCGGTCCAGCGCTGTGCCCCGGAAACGCGTGTGGCTTGCGGCTGCTTGTGCGGTCGGGTTGATGTGCGGGGCGGGTGTCGCGCGGGCCGAGTCCGTATTGCGCGTCGCCATGACCGCAGCCGACATCCCGGATTGGACCGGCGCGCCTGACCAAGGCTACGAGGGCTACCGCTTCGTCGGCTTCTCGCTCTACGACAGCCTGACTTTGTGGGACCTGTCGCACTCCGACCGGGCAGCGGTTATCAAACCGGGTCTCGCAACCAGCTGGGTGATCGACCCAAAGGACCACAAGACTTGGATCTTCAAGCTCCGGCAGGGCGTGAAGTTCACTGACGGCTGCCCCTGGAACGCCGACTCTGCAGTCTGGAACTTCAAGCGGGTCATGGACCCGACCTCGCCGCAGTACAACATCCGCCACCATGCCGGGCAGAGCTGGCTGATCACGAACGTCGCCAGCATGGACAAGATCGACGACTATACCATTGCCGTCCATACCAAGATCGAGGATTCGCTGCTGCCCTACGAAGTCGCCGGCTACTTTCAGATTTCCAACTGCGCTGTGACGAAGCTGCACAATAACTACACGGAGTATGCCAAGCATCCGTACGGGACCGGGCCCTACCTGTTCGACAAGGTCGTGCCGCACGAGCGATTGGAACTGGTGAAGAATCCTCACTACTGGGACACGAATCGAATCCCGAAGCAGGATCGGCTGGTTCTCATACCCATGCCGGACGCCTCGACGCGGGCGGCGGCACTTCTTGCGGGTCAAGTCGATTGGATAGAGGCACCATCGCCCGATACGATTCCGCGCCTGAAGGCTGCCGGCATGACGATCACGGCGGTACCCTATCCCCACAACTGGAATTATCAGCTCCGCGTCGACCGGCCGCCATTCAATGATATTCGCGTGCGGCAGGCGGCGAACTACGCGATCAACAGGGCCGACATCGTCGACCTGCTTGATGGCTACGCGACCGCCGGCTACGGCGATTTCATCCCCTCGCAGCCTTGGTACGGCAAGCCCCTCGAATACAAGTTCGATCTCGCAAAGGCCAACGAGCTGCTGAAGGAAGCGCACTGCTTGCCGTGCAAATTCACCGTCGCGATCTCCACCTCCGGCTCCGGCCAGATGCAGCCGTTGCCGATGAACGAGCTGATCAAGGAGCAGCTTGATGCGGCAGGGTTCCAGGTAACGTTGAAGCCGATCGACTGGAATTCGCTGATCGACGTGTTCATCGGCGGGTCGCACAAATATCCCCAATACGACGCGATCAACGTCAGCCTGTCGTCGATTGAGCCGGCGCAAGGCGTGATGAAGCACTCCATGTCCCGCTATGAGCCACCGAATGGTTGGGACTGGGGCTACTTCGTCGACCATGAGATTGACAAGCTGGGCGAGCAGGCGCTGTCAACCTTTGACGAGGCCAAGCGTGACGCCCTGATCCAGGAGCTCCATGAGCGCGACGTCGCCGATGCTGAGGACATCTTCATCGTGCACGACCTGAATCCGCGCGCGATGTCGCCGCGCGTTCACGGCTTCGTCCAGGCGCAGAGCTGGTTCCAGGATCTCACGCCCGTCACGGTCTCACCGCAATAGGCCGGGAGGCACCGTCGAAATGTGGCTCTACGCAGCGAAGCGGCTGCTCATGACGATCCCAATCGGCCTCGGCGTCACTATTATCTGCTTTGCGCTGATCTACCTTGCGCCGGGCAACCCGGTGCAGAGCCTGCTGCCGCCCGACGCGACCGCCAAGGACATCGCCGATCTGAAGCACGCGTATGGCCTCGACAAGCCAATTCCCGTGCAATACGTGATCTGGCTGGGCCATGCGCTGACCGGCAATCTGGGTCGCTCAATCCAGACCAATCGGCCCGTGCTCTTCGAGGTGGTGCGTGCACTGCGGAACACAGTGCCTATCGCGGCAATTTCGGCCATCCTCGCCCTTGTGATTGCGCTTTTCCTCGGCATCATCTCTGCAACTCGTATCGGCAGCGTTATCGACCGCCTAGCGACAATGATCGCCGTAATCGGGATCAGCGTGCCGCAGTTTTGGCTCGGCGTGGTCCTGGTCATCTTCTTCGCCGTGCAGCTCGACGTGCTGCCGGCGACCGGTATGGGCAGCAGCGGGTCCGACCATTTCTCCTGGTTCCAGTGGTCCCAGTCGAAATATGCCGTCATGCCGATCATCTCGCTGACGCTCACGCCGCTCGGCATCCTGATGCGCACGACCCGCTCTTCCATCGCGGAGGTTCTTGCGCTCGACTTCATCCAGACACTGCGCGCCAAGGGCATGAGCCGAGGCGCCATTGTCATCCATGCGGTGCGCAATGCGCTTCCACAGATCCTGGCGATGTTCGGCCTGCAGGTCGGCTACCTGATCGGCGGCTCGATCTTGGTGGAAACCGTGTTCACTTGGCCGGGCACCGGCTTCTTGCTGAACAAGGCCATCCTGACCCGCGACATCCCTCTGCTGCAGGGCACGGTGCTGGTCCTGGCGATGACCTTCGTGGTGATCAACTTGATAGTCGACTTGCTGCAGACGGCGGTCGATCCTCGGATCAAGCGCGCGTGAGCGATGTCTCCGTGAGCTCGGAGCCGGCCAGCGACATCGTGGCGCGCGAAGCTCCGCCGCTGCCCCGTGTCCGCGGCTATTGGGGCAATGTCTGGCACCGCCTGCGTTATGATTACGTGACGCTGTTCTTCTTGCTGATGATTCTCCTGATTGTCCTCTCGGCGGTGTTCGCGCCGGCGCTGGCGCCGTTCGACCCGAACAAGGCCAGCATGGCGCATCGGCTGAAACCGCTGTTCTGGCACGACAACCTCCTTGGCACGGACGAACAGGGGCGGGACATTCTCTCCCGCATCCTCTACGGCGGGCGCGTCTCGCTGCTGATGGGCATTCTGCCGGTCGCGGCGGCGACGGTCGTCGG
>JASHQG010000263.1 GCA_030037665.1 Acetobacteraceae bacterium | reverse complement strand
CACACCCCGTCACGACGCTTGGTCTGAAGGCTCTTCCGAAGATCTTGCTGAATAGAGACGGCCGCCGCTTCGACGGTGTTTGATGCCATCAAGCACGCACGTCCCGGGGACATAACGTCGTGCTGCGAAAGAGACGTGCTGCGAGTACCGTCTTGCCGGCAACCAACATCGCCCAAGCAGCAGCACTCCGCTCGCCCGACAGCTGGTCTCTGCCGTCGTACGGATCGTCGGTTGCGGCATCCTCACCAAACGCGAGCCGCGTACTCGATGCAACCAAATGTTAGTCATCGATCAGCCGCCGCCGGCCGATCGAAACGGCCTCAGTTCCAACGAAATGAAATTCGATAGCATCATCGACGGCGCATCAGATCTGAGCGCACGTCCCATTTACAGCCTCGCGAATTGACTCGATAGAGTTGCGGACCGTGGAACGCACATCATCAAGGTTGGCCAGATTTCATTCCGGTCGGGTTCTGGGAGAATAGCGCCCGGTGCCGACAGCATATCGGCGATCCGGCATCCTTTGGCACGTGCATGCGCAGTTTTTCGACCTGCCGCACATGACATTCGGAATTCTTGCGCGGCCATCGCGGCGACACGCCACGTATGGAGCGCGCGATCGGACGGAGATGGCTCAAACAGAACCCGATGAGCGCAGACAATGGCTGGACCGTCGCGGTGTCCAGCGTCGTCTCAGATCATCCCGCAAGATGTTCTGGTAGAGCCCGGGTCAGTCCAGCACCCAGGGCGCGGCACATGCCTGCGCGATCTGCCTCACCTGATTCAACAGACCCGGCCCCACCGGGATCCCTTCGCGCAGCCGCTTTTCCGCGTTGTTCCACTGTGGGTCGCCTGCGACCATAACCGGCTGCGACGGATCCATCGGCGTGGTGGCGCGCAGGTCGTTGCAGAACCGCGTGACGTCGGCGGCGAACTCGTCCTTGTCACGAAAGATGCCGGGATCAATCGCCATGAAGAAATGGCCGATGTCCATGCCCTGCGGCTTCTTTGTGTGCATCGGGTCGGTGACCAGCGTGGCGCCCGACAGGCACGAGCCGAGGATATTCACCATCGCTGCCAGCCCGTAGCCTTTGTATGACGAGTTCTCCGGCGACCCACCGAGTGAGGTCAGGAACCCGCCCTTTTCGCGCGCCACCAGCGGGTCGTTGCTCGGGCGTCCTTCGCGATCCAGCACCCAACCGTCGGGCGTGGGCAGGCCCTCGTTGGCCTTATTGCGGATACGTCCGGCCGCGACAGTGGTGGTGGCCATGTCGAGCAGGAACGGACGGCTATTAGTGGTCGGCGCAGCAAACGACCACGGATCGGTGCCGAGCCGCGCCTGCTTGCCGAAGGTCGGCGCCACCTGAATGCCGGAGGCGGACGTACACGCCATGCCGATGAAGCCAGCGTTCGCCGCCATCAACGTGTAGTAGCCGGTGGCGCCGAAATGTGCCGAGTTCTTCACGGCGGCGATCGCCATTCCGGTCCGCTTCGCCTTGTCGATCGCCATCTGCATGGCGAACCGCGCCGGCACGTGGCCGAGGCCGCCGCCGGCATCGACCACTGCGGACACCCCTGTCTCGCGGATGATTCTTGGCCGCGCGTCCATCTTCGCGCGGCCCGATCGGCGAAGGCGGTCATAGCCGGGGATCATGGACATGCCGTGGCTGTCCACGCCGTGCAGATCGGCCCAGGAGAGGATGTCGGTGGTGGCTTCCGCGCTGTCCTCCGGCATGCCCCAGGCCAGCAGGATGGCTTTGATCTGCGCGCGGTGTTTGTCATAGGGGGCGGTCGGCATGGCGTTTCCTCCGGTTTCGCCTCGGAACGTCGCGCGGCGGATGCACTCGAGCAAGAGCGGGCGCGTGTCTTGCGAGCTGCGCGGCGCTTGCGATGCCGGTCAGCCCAGGGGCTGATGGGGCATCGCGAAACCGGGCCGAGAGTTGCCGTCAAACGCAACGGGAGAGTGAAGCGGAGGGTGGCTGGACGCGCGCCCGGGACAGCATGACGGCTGGGCCGCAGAACGGACCGACGCGGCGTCACATCCTGGTGGCCTCCCTCCGCGAAAGCGAGTATGCGCCCCTTGGCTGACCGATTTGCACTCAATCCTTGATTTCGCGGGGGGATTGGGCCCGTTCTTGGGGCTCCGTGCGGGCGATGGCAAACGTGAGGAAGCAGCCATGGCAGAGATCGACGATACCGTCAGGGCGTTTGTGCCAGGGCCGCGGGTAGAGCGCGCTCCGCTCGGCATCGGCCGGCTCTCCGGTCTCTCTTTCGCGGTCAAGGATCTGTTCGACGTGGCCGGCGTACTTACCACGTACGGCAACCCGGATTGGGCGCGCACCCACCCACCGGCGATTGCCACCGCTCCGGCGGTCCTGCAGCTTCTCCAGGCCGGTGCCAGCATGGCCGGCAAGACGAAGACGCAGGAGCTGGCATACGGTCTGAGCGGCGAGAACATCTGGCACGGCACGCCGATTAACCCGCGCGCACCGGATCGCTTTCCCGGCGGTTCGAGCTGCGGGTCAGCAGCGGCGGTGGCCGGGTCGCTGGTGGATTTCGCGCTCGGCTCTGATACCGGCGGCTCGGTGCGAATCCCGGCAAGCTATTGCGGCCTGTTCGGATTCCGCCCGACGCATGGCGCGGTCAGCCTGGCCGGCGCATGCCCGCTTGCGCCCAGCTTTGACACCTGCGGCTGGTTCACCCGCAGCGCCTCTCTGCTCGCGGAGGTGGGTGAGGTTCTTTTGTCCGGACCGCGTCACGGCGCTGACGGGCCGCTGCTGCGCGTCGAGGAGCCCTGGGTGAACGCCCAGCCCGACGTCGCGGAGGCGCTGCGCCCGGCGCTGGAGAAGCTGGAGCAGATCCGCGGCCGCGCGGTGGGCGTGCGGATGGCGCCGGAAGGGCTCGACAGCTTCTTCGATCATTTTCGTACGGTGCAGGCGGAGGAAGCGTGGGCCTCTCTGGGGCCGTGGGTTGACGTGACCCGCCCACGCTTCGGTCCCGGCATCGCCGAGCGGTTCGCCGCCGCCAAGGCGATGGATCCGGCGGTCGCCGCACGGGGGCGGGCGTTTCGCCGGGTGCTGCAGTCACGGATCCGTCCGTTGCTCGATGGCGGTGCAGTTTTCGTCTACCCGACCAGCCCCTGTGCGGCTCCGTTGCTGACCGCGACCCCGGCGGAACAGGACGCCGTGCGGCAAGCAACGATCGGTGTCACCGCCATCGCGGGGTTCTGCGGCTTGCCGGAGGTGACGCTGCCGGTTGGCGCGGTGGGCGGCGCGCCGGTCGGACTGTCGCTGGTCGCCGGCCACGGGCATGACCGCGCGCTGCTCGCGCTGGCGTGTGACGCGGCGGCAGTGCTGGGGCTGACGTTATGACGAAGCTGCTGTCATTGTGACGGACGCGGCGTCGCGGCGACTCCCGGCGGGCGATTTGCTTCGGTGCCGCGCCCCTCGCAAGGACAGAGGAAGGACGGTCCATGGACAACGCGATGCAGGTTCGCCCCGCCGGCGAAGCTGACGTTCCCGCGATACAGACAATCTACGCGCACCACGTGCTGCACGGCACCGGCACATTCGAGGAGGAACCGCCGCCGGTCGAGGAAATGCTCGATCGGTTCCGCAAAGTCGTCGACCACGGCTGGTCGTGGCTGGTGGCGGTCGATGCCACGGGTGTACTCGGCTACGCGTACTACACGCAGTTTCGCGACCGTTCGGCCTATCGCTATTGCGCGGAGGACAGCGTCTATGTGCGTGAGGACGTACGCGGCCAGGGGGTCGGCAAGGCGCTGGTGGCGAAGCTGATCGAGGACGCCACACAGCAGGGCATGCGGCAGATGATCGCGGTGATCGGCGATTCGGAGAATGTCGGTTCGATCGGCGTGCACGCCACCCTGGGCTTCCAGGTGATTGGCACGATGCGCTCGGTTGGCGTGAAATTCGGACGCTGGCTCGACGTCGTATCGATGCAGCGTGCGCTCGGCCGCGGCGATCGGGACCTGCCGACCTCAGGTTAGTGGCCGACAGAGTTCGGCGGCAGCGCAGCGTCCGGTGCCGGGCCGAACAGATTGCGCCCCTCATCGCCTGGTGCATACACGAGCCAGCAAAAGATGCCGGCGATCGCGGCGAGGAGAACGACTGCCAGCACGGGGCTACTGAACGCCGAAGCCACCGCGAGAATGGCAAGCAGAGCGATCCACATCGCGTGCGCGCCGGAGTGTCCCGTGTCGTGCAGCCGTTTCACCGTCAACGCGAGATTGACCCAGATCAGGCTGGCCAGCGCCGCAACGACAAGCAGGATGCCCGGAATCCTGGTCAGACCCAGCCCTGCCAGCATGAGACCGACAATGATGAGCGTGGCAGTCACCAGCCAGTTGAGGATGGTGTAGAGCAGGTAGGTGAAGCGTCCGATTCGTCCGTCGAAATCAAACACGTTGTGGGTGAATGACATTGTGTTCTCTCTCCTGCGTATCCTGCACCGCGGTCCTCTTGTGCGTTGTCTGACGGATCACCACGGTGGCAACTTCGCCTCGCGTGCCTTCGCCGGACCGGCGTAGCATGTCGCTGAGCGATACACAGGAGGAGGCCCAGGTCCACGAGGCCGCCGGCACACGGGCGCATTTGTGGGTCATGGCCGCGTACGGATTCGTCTCCGGTTTACCGCTGCCGCTGTCGGGCTTTACGCTGCGGCTTTGGCTTTCGGTCGGTGGCGTGTCGCTGGCGGTGATCGGACTGACAGCGAACATCGGGCTGGCCTACTCGCTGAAATTCCTCTGGGCCCCGCTGCTCGATCAGTCGGCACCGCCCGGGGTGCTTGGGCGCTTCGGCCGCCGGCGCGGCTGGCTGCTGGCGATCCAGCCGGCACTGGCGGCTGCGGCGGTGGCGCTCGCTCTGTCGAATCCCGCCCGTGCGCCCCTCATCTCGCTTGCGGCCGGAGCGCTGGTGGCATTTCTGTCGGCAAGCCAGGACATCGTCATCGACGCATGGCGCATCGAGCTGTTCCCGTCGCGTCTGCAAGGCGCGGCAATGGCCGCCTATGTCTGGGGCTACCGGATCGCGATGCTGATCAGCACGACCGGTGTCATCGCCGCCGCAGCGCGCATCGGCTGGAACGCCTCGTTGCTGGGGGTGGCAGCGCTGATCGCGTTCGGCACTGTCGTGACGCTGCTGGCGCCGGAACCGCACGGCATGGCGCGGCAAGCGATGGTCGGTTTCGTCGCGCGCATGCGACAGGCTGTGCTCGAACCCTTGGCCGAGTTCCTCTCGCGGCCTGGCGCAATCGGCATCCTGCTGTTCGTGGCCTTGTTTAAGCTCGGCGAGGCGATGGCCGGTATCATGACCGCGCCGTTCTATCGCGCGCTTGGGTTCAGTCAGGACGCAATCGCCGCGACGGGACCGTTCTCGCTGGTGGCGACGCTCGCCGGTATCACGCTGGGCGGCTGGCTGGTGGCGCGCATCGGCGTGGGGCGGGCGCTGCTATGGACTGGCTGGGCGCAGACGATCGCGATGGTGATGTATGTCTGGCTGTCGCTGTCTGCCGGTTACCACCGGGTGCTGTTCGGCACTGTATCGGTCGAAGCGTTCGCCCAGGGCATGGCCGACGCAGCCTTCATCACCTATCTGTCAGGTCTATGCTCGATGGCGTTCACCGCGACACACTACGCACTGCTGTCATCCGTCGCCGCTTTGACCGTGCACACGCTGGGCGGCTTCTCCGGTGTACTCGCGGCGGCCCTGGGCTGGACGCACTTTTATGTGCTCTGCAGTTTCGCCGCGCTGCCGGCGATGCTGCTGATGCTGTGGCTGTTGCGGTCTTATCCACCCGCGGAACATTGATCGCTGGTGGGAGGCGATGGTGGTTGGTTCGACCTGTCGATCTCTGGCCGCATAGAGCCGTGGGATTGGGCGAGGTTCGGCGCGCTCGCCGTTCAACGAGATGGCGGCGCCACCCTGGCGCTACCGCCGCGCCGGTAACCGCCGCGCCGCCACGTCGCCCGCCGTGCCCCGCCATAGGCTGAATTGGGCATCCGGCTCGGCGATCCGGGTCAGCTGCTCAATGCTCGTCCATTCTCCGGTATCGGCGCCGCCCCAATCAGCGGCGCGCCCCACCCCCACGAGGACGCCGGTGCGTCCAGCCAGCGCCACCCGCGGCAGCGTGGTGAACGTCCAGCGCGGGTCGGCGGCTACCACCGGCAGGGCGCGCGGCAGCATCCAGGCGAGTTCCGCCGCCGCGCTGTATCGGTCTGCTGTAACAAAGGCGGCACCGATACGGGTGCTCTCTCCTTCGACCTGTCGCGCCAGCGTCTGCCATCCGCCGAGTTGGCGGACGATCGGATCCAGCCGCGGCGGCAGCGGCAGAGCGAAGGTCATGGCCTGCAGATACACAACACCGGTGACCACCAGCCCGGTCACCAGCCCGGGACGCAGCCAGCGATCCCAGCGGCGCGGATCCAGGCCAGCTGCGGCCACCGCGGCGGCCGGGTAGAGAATGGCCGGCCAATTGCCCTGCACGCGATCGCCCAGCGCGTGCTGAACAAACACAGCGGTGCCTGGCAGGATGAGGGCCGCGAGCAGCGACCAGCCCTCGGTGCGCGCGCACCACGCCCGTCGCGCCGACGCGGCGCCGCCCGCTGCAAGCAGCACGAATAACAGCGGCGTCGCCAGGCCAAACTGTCCGCCGACCAGCTCGCCGAGGAACTGCACCGCGCGCGCCGGCTGCCAGTCTGCCACGCGGCCACCCTGCCGCAGGAAGCTCGCCCAGCCGTGCATGGCATTCCACCAGACGACCGGCAGGAAGATCGCGCCACCGAGCGCGGTACCCGCCCATAGCCACGCGGAGCGCCACCAGTGGCGGAGCGCGGGCACCCAACAGAGCCAGAGGCCGATTCCGATCCAAAACAAGGCCGCGGTGTATTTGCTCACCAGCGCGCAGCCGGAAAACAGTCCGATTGCGAGCCACCACGCCGGCCGGCCGCCATCCAAAAGCCGCGCTGTCGCCCAAAGCGCGGCGGTCCAGAAGAACAGCAGCGGCGTGTCCGGCGTCATGATCACCGCGCCGATGCCGAGCAGCAACGTTGCGTTCAGCAGCGCCGCTGCGATGATGCCGGGCTGCCGGTCCGGGAACAGACGGTCTGTCGCGTCCGCCAGCAGGATCGAGCCGAGCGCCACCGACAGCGGCCCGAGCAACCGGACGCCCAGAGCGGTTTGCCCCGCGAGGAGCGTACCGGCGCGGATCCAGAGCGCCACCATCGGTGGATGGTCCAGATAACCGGGCGCCAGGGCGTGGGAGAACACCCAATAATAGGCCTCGTCCGGGGCGAGCGGCGCGATGGCCGCGACGGCAAGCCGGATCAGCGTCAGGCCTGCAAGGCATGCCAGCGCCGGCCATCGTCGCTCCAGGACGAGGCTCAGCGCGGCCCCCAGACGAGGGTTGCCGATACGGCGTAGTTCCACACCACGCCAATCACCGCGCCAGTCGCGCCGGCGATCGTCCATTGCATGCGGGTATCGTAGAGCGTCTGCGCGATGCCGATATTGGCGATCGCGCCTAACCCGCACACCAGCATGAACACCAGCAGTCCGCGCCACAGACGCGGTCCGCGCAGGCGCTGATCGCTGTAAGTGACCATGTTGTTGACCTGGAAATTGAACACCATCGCGACGATGGTCGCCAACGTCTGGTCCCACTCGAACGTCGCGCCAGTTGTCTTGTGCAGCAGGACCAGCACGGTGAGATGCACCAGTACGCCGACTGCACCGACCAGCGCGAAGGACACGAAACGCAGCGGCAGCAGCCCGCCCGCAACCTTGTCCAGCAACAGGCCAGCGAACTGTATCAGCACCAGCGTATCGAGCTTGCTCTCGCCGGCGACGCGGGAGCGGAATTCGGTGGGTATTTCGATGACGCGCAGCGGCGCGGGCGCGGACAGCATGATGTCCAGCAGAATTTTGAAGCCCTGGCCGGTCAGGTTATGGGCGAGCTCCTCAAACAGCGGGCGGGGCAACATGAAGAAGCCGCTCATCGGGTCGGTGAGGCGCGTCGGCAGGAACCACTGCGCGAGGCGGATACCACCGTCCGACAGAACGCGGCGCCAGTGGCCGGCGAGGCCCGCGGTGCCGCCGCCTTCGACGTGGCGGCTGGCGACCGCGATGTCATAGTCGCCACCGCGGAGCGCCTCCAGCATCAACGGCAGTCGGGTCTCGTCGTGTTGGAGGTCGCCATCGATCACCGCGACGTAGGGGGCGGACGACGAGAGCGCCCCTTCGATCACCGCCGAAGCGAGGCCACGGCGACCGATGCGACGTATGCAACGGATGCGTGGGTCGATGGTAGCGACGCGGCGGACTTCGGCGGCGGTGCCATCGGGACTGTCGTCGTCGACATAGATCACCTCCCAGGCAATACCGTGCAGCGCGTGCGCCAGGCGGGCGATCATCGGGGCGACGTTGGGGCGCTCGTTGAAGGAAGGAATAACGACACTGAGTGTCGCGCTGGGCGCCACGGGGCCGGATTGCGGCGTGGCAAGGCTGGAGGCGACCGTCATGCGGCGGGTTTTAGACGGGTTGGCAGGGTAGGGGGAGACGGTCCACGCTGCCCGCATTCTGGTGTCGGACGTTCGCCTCCGGCGGCGTCGCGCCAGCCGCCCCGCATGAGGCGCGCGCGATCGTTGTGCCTGTGGCGGCCGGGAACCAGGTCACGGAGGTCCACCATCGGGCGGGGTGAGGACAGACGACGCGGTTTCTTGTTCGATTCACCGCGCCGGCGCAATCTCTGGTGGGCTTGGGCCAAGAAGCGGACGAGGGCCTCCCCCCTGCCTGCTTCACAATGACACCGGGAAAGGGGAAATCCCATGGCATCCACCCACCAAACCGCCATTGTCACCGGGGCGGCGAGCGGCATCGGCCGCGCCGTGGCGCTGGGCTTGCTCGGCGCGG
>JASHQG010000033.1 GCA_030037665.1 Acetobacteraceae bacterium | reverse complement strand
ATCGGCTGATCGAGAGGAACGCCCAGCACTGTCTTGATGCCGGCAATTGCGGCGTCACGGTAATGGCCGGGGTTCTCCGACAGCAGCTTGTGGGCGGAGAGAGTACCTGATGGATCGCGCGCAACGATGTCCGTGAACGTGCCGCCCCGGTCGATCCAGAACTGCCATTTTGATGAAGGCATGCTCACAAAGCCTCCGTCAGATCCTGAGATCGCGCAATATACACCTTTCGTGCTTACCGAAGAGGCCGGGGGTATTCGGCGGCGAGGGCCAGCGGTGACCCGCGTGGGCGGTTTGCGTGTTTTCCCCTCGCCACCGTCACGTCGCTCCGCGCCGCCCCTGCGCGCGGGAGAGGTTTCCCGTGTTCAATCCCGCAGCTTCGGCATGACTTCGGCGGCGAACATGTCCATGTTCCGCCGCGTCAATTCATCGGACAGAATGCCAAACTGCAGCAGTGCCACCAGGATGCCGAAGCCGGTGCGGTCCCGCATTTTTTCGATCCCGGCGAGCACAGTCTTCGGGCTCCCGATCAGCGCCGTGCCGCTGTCGATCAGCGAATCCGCTGTCGGGCGCGCGCCACCCAGCGACGAGCGCATGCGGATAAAGTTTTTCATCGAGTTCATCGACGTATAGCCGGGCGGCATCAGCATTTCAAAAGTCTGGCGGAGGAAGTCGTTGAACAGGGTCTCGACCGCGTGAGCGGCTTCGGCGCGGGCGCGTGTGTCAGTGTCGGCCACGTAGATCGGACACGCCCATCCCAATTGTTCTGCCGCCGCCTCATAGCCGTATTGCTGCGCCTGCTCGCGATACGACGTGTGATAGCGTGCCACGAGATCGGCCGAAGAGAACGTCACCAGAAACGGATATCGCCGGCTTGGATGCGCCGCCCACGTCACGGTTTCGCTGGAGCCCTGCGATGGAATCCACACCGGCGGATGTGGCTGCCGATACGGCCGTGGCCAACAGTTGACGTACTGAAGGTGGAAGTGATCACCGTCGAATGTGAATGGTCCCGGATCCGTCCAGGCGCGGATGATCAGGTCGTGCGCCTCGTGGAAGCGCTCGTGCGAGAAATACGGATTGACGCCGGACGAATGGTACTCGGACCCAATGCCGCGGACAAATCCGGCGATAATGCGACCCTTCGACAAATTGTCGAGCATCGCCAGTTCCTCGGCGATATAGATCGGATTGCTCACCAGTGGCAGCGCACGACCAAGGATCGCGATCTGCACATTCGACGTGCGTTGAATGAGGGCGCTGGCGATCAGATTCGGCGCCGGCATGAGACCATACGCCGTTTGGTGATGCTCATTCACGCCGATTGCGTCGAAACCGAGGTGCTCTGCATAAACCAACGCGTCGATATGGCGCGCGTACTCCTCTGCACCCTTCACCGGATCGTACAGCCGGTTTGGTAGCAGGACCCAGGCGGAGCGGTGCTTCGCCGCCTCGGCGAGATCGAGTGGCCGGTATGGCATCAGATGGAAAGAGACGAGCTTCATGACGGTACGCCTTGCCAGAAGCCGCTGATGTGCCGTGCCACGGCATCCGCATGCTCCACATGCGGCAGGTGCCCGCATGCCTCCAGCATGACGAGGCGCGCATTCGGCAGGCGCTCGCCCCACAACGCCGCGTACTCTGCCGGCAGCAGCTTGTCGTCACGGCCCCATACCACCAGCGCCGGCAGCTTGATGCGGTGCAGCCATTTCTCCAGGTCGGGATTGAGCCAGCGCGGCTGCCAGCCGAACTTCGCAGCGCTGAAGCGGTTGCGCAGAAGCACGTCCGTCTGCGTCTCGTCCGGCTGCACGGCCAGGATGCGGTCGGCAAAGGTCTGGTCGTGATAGAGGTTGCGGATCGCCTCTTCGGGCCCCCAGATGAAGTTGTCGCCGGGTGGCACGCCTCTAACGCGGATGCCGGCCGGCGCCAGCAGAACGACATCGCGGAAACGCGAGCGGTCACGGATCAGGATCTCTGCTGCCAGCCAGCCACCGAGCGAATTGCCGATCAGATGGACGTCCTGGAGGTCGGCTTCCTCGATCAGGTCGAGATAGAACATCGCCAGGTCCGGCATCGAGCGGATCCATGCCGGATCGGCGGACGCGCCGAACCCGGGATGCTCTGGGACCAGGAGTTCGTGGTGCGCCGCCAGTGTGTCGAAGAACGGCAGCCACAGTGGCACTCCTCCGGCCCCGTGCAGGAACAACACGGTCCGGCCGTGCCCGGCGCGGTGCAGACGGACTGTGACATCGTGGACCTTCAGTCCCGTGAGTTGCGCTGCCATGCGATTCAGCCTCTGGTCCGGATTGCGTATCGTAGACGGCGCACGCCGCCGCGCAATCGCGGACGATGAAACCCGCGAACCGCACTGGCCATCCACGATTGCCAACTGTCATAGCGTGCCGTGCGGGTACGCGCCGAATTGTTCAAGACATCCATCGCGGAGACGCGGCGCGGGATTATGCTCCTCGCCCAACCATAAGCGAGGAGGAAACGCGATGAACCGACGTGGTTTCTTGCGCAGCACTGCGGCGACGGCGGCTGGCTCTCTGGTGGCGACGCGTGCATTTGCGCAATCTCATGCGGATCCGGCCGGCACGACCCCGCCGGCCCGTGACTGGGACGACCCCGCAACCGTCGTCTATCCCGACCCTGCCATGGAGTCGTTCGATCCGCGGTTTCAAAAATTGATTGTTGGCACCACGGCGATCCGTCGCCTGTGGACCGGCGCCGACTGGACCGAGGGACCGGTCTATCTTGGCGATATGCACTGCGTCATCTTCAGCGACATCCCCAACGACCGTCTGCTGCGCTACGACGAGGTCACCGGCCGCACCACGCTGTTCCGCAAGCCCTCGAACCAGGCCAACGGCAACACACGGGACCGCCAGGGCCGACTGGTCAGCTGCGAACAGCGGACACGCCGTGTGACCCGCACCGAGTATGACGGCAGCACCACCGTGCTGGCCGACAGCTATCAGGGCAAGAAGCTGAATTCGCCGAACGGCGTCGTGGTGAAGTCGGACAACACGGTGTGGTTTACTGATCCATCCTACGGCATCATGGGCGATCATGAAGGCTGGCGCGGCACGTCGGAATTGCCCCGTAATGTCTACCGGTTTGATCCTCAGAGCAACAAGCTGACCGTGGCGGCGGGTGATTTCAACCAGCCGAATGCCATCTGTTTCTCGCCTGACGAGAAGCAGCTGTACATTTCGGACACTTCGGGATCGCCGGCCAATATCCGCGTGTTTGATGTCGGCGATAACGGCACGCTGACCAATGGCCGGGTATTCCACGATTTCGCCGACACGCATGGTGGCATCGCCGACGACGTGAGGGTGGATGAGGCAGGCAATTTGTGGTGTGCCGGCGGCTGGGGACCGGACAAGAACTTCAACGGCGTGAGCGTCTTTGCGCCTGACGGCACGCCGATCGGCCGGGTCGTGCTGCCGGAGGTCGCCGCCAATCTTTGCTTCGGCGGCTATCAGCACAACCGCAGTCGGCTGTACATCACTGCCAGTACATCACTCTATGCGGTTTATGTCGGGACGCGCGGCGTCGGCGTGTAGGCGGCCGGACAATCGGAAGGTCAGCCGGTCAATCGGACGGTCAGCATGCGACCAGCCCGCGTGCGGGCTGGATGTCCGATCCATCCATCGTCGTGACGCCGCCCCCGGAGCCGACGACGCTCGGCCTGTCGTACCGGCCCGACAGCTGCCGGAATTGGTCCCCGGGGGACGCCGGGCTGCCGGGGCGTGACGGCACGCCGGATGGCTCGGCCGCGAGCGCGACGGCGGACCGAGATCCGATTGCGCGCCACCGAGTGCGGCCGGGCCGAGAGCGGCAAACGCCGCCAAGATCGCACACCGCACGGATTGTGCTCGGTCCGGTTCCCGCTACGCCGCGGATGGATCATAGCGTGGCGCGGCATAGTGCAGCTCTGCTGGCACATTGTGTGGCTTCGGCGTAGATTGGCCCTGATAGGAGGTGATCACCATGGATGCAGACAAAGTCGCCGCGATGGGCCGGCCAAAGGGCCTGCCGTTCAAGCTGAACAAGATCGGCCATCTCGCACTGTACGTGCAGGATCTTGAACGCTCTGCGAAGTTCTACACGGATGTGCTGGGCTTTCAGGTCTCCGACGTGTACTCGGAGAACGCCGGCCTGCTGCCGGGCGGTGCGGTGTTCGTACGGCTGAACGCCGATCATCACGGCATCGCCTTGTTCAAGGCAACCAAAGAGAATCGGCACGGCGCCGGGCTCCATCACATCGCCTTTGAGGTCTCCTCACTCGATGAAGTGTTGCGCGTGCGCGACCACCTCCGCCAGCATGACGTAACGATCCATTTTGAGGGCCGCCGCCGCGCAGGCGTACAGCTTGCCGTGGAGTTTCAGGATCCCGACGGGCACAATCTCGAAATCTACTGGGGCATCGACCAGGTCGGCTCCGACGGCAAGGTGCGTCCTCCCGAGGAATGGAAGGGTGCGAGCAGTCTGGAGGCCGCGATTGCGGACCCGGTGGTAGGGCAGGACACGACGGTACAGGACCGCTCGCTGCTGAGCGCCTGAACCAGCGCAATGGGCTACTGGGGCAAGATCATTGGCGGGGTGGCCGGCTTCGCTATGGGCGGCCCGTTCGGTGCGGCGATCGGCGCCGCGATCGGCCACGCGGCGGACAATGGCACGATGCAGAATATGCACCTGCCGTTCAGTGGCGTTACACCGCTCAATCCGGCACGGCTGGCCGCGATGCTGGGCCGACGCGACCAATTGTTCTCGATTTGC
>JASHQG010000262.1 GCA_030037665.1 Acetobacteraceae bacterium | reverse complement strand
CGTCGCCGTGGTGCCGCGTGCAAATCTGACAGTAACCGAGCACGCCGAGAAACTCGCCGTTGTCGATCCGAACGCGCCGATCCAGCGCTACGCCTGCAAAGTCTGTGGCGTTCACATGTACGGCCGGATCGAGAATACCAAACACCCGTTCTACGGCTTCGACTTTCTGCATCCGGAGTTGTTCCAGCAATCCGGCTGGGCGCCTCCGGAATTCGCTGCGTTCGTATCATCGGTGATCGAATCCGGCGTTAATCCCGATCGCATGTCCGGCATTCGCGGTCGCCTCAGGGAGCTTGGTCTGGAGCCGTATGATTGCCTGTCACCTCCGTTGATGGATGCCATCGCCACGCATATCGCCAAGGCTTCCGGTGCGCTGCCGGCCTGATGCCGGCCGCGCCGGGCGAGAGTATCAGTAGGTCACGACACTGCGGATACTCTCGCCTCGCCGCATCAGTTCGAACCCTTCGTTGATCTTGTCGAACGGCAGCACATGGGTGATCAGGTCGTCGATGTTGATCCGCCGCTCCATGTACCAGTCAACGATGCGCGGCACGTCGGTTCGGCCGCGCGCGCCGCCGAACGCAGTGCCCATCCAGACACGGCCGGTCACCAACTGGAAAGGCCGCGTGGCAATTTCCTGTCCGGCGCCGGCCACGCCGATGATCACTGACTTTCCCCAGCCGCGATGCGCACATTCCAGCGCCTGGCGCATGACCCGCACATTGCCGATGCATTCGAACGTGTAGTCGGCGCCGCCCTTGGTCAGATCGACGATGTAAGGCACCAGCTCGCCCGAGACTTCCGACGGATTGACGAAATGCGTCATGCCAAACTGTTGCGCAATGGCCTGGCGCCGCGGGTTCAGATCGACGCCGACGATCATCTCCGCACCTGCCAACCGGGCGCCCTGGATCACGTTCAGACCGATGCCGCCCAGGCCGAACACCACCACGCGCGCGCCTGCTTCGACCTTCGCCGTGTTGAGCACCGCGCCGATGCCCGTCGTCACGCCGCAGCCGATGTAACAGACCTTCTCGAATGGGGCATCCTCGCGGATTTTCGCCACCGCGATCTCAGGCAGCACGGTGAAGTTCGCGAACGTCGACGTGCCCATGTAGTGCATCACCGGGGCGCCATTGGCAGAGAACCGGCTGGTGCCGTCTGGCATCACACCGCGGCCCTGCGTCGCGCGGATTGCGACGCAGAGGTTGCTTTTGCGCGACAGGCAGTACTCGCACTGCCGGCATTCCGGGGTGTACAACGGGATGACGTGATCGCCCTTTTTGACGCTGGTGACGCCAGCACCCACATCGACGACGATGCCGGCGCCTTCATGCCCGAGGATCGACGGAAAAATTCCTTCAGGATCGCCGCCCGACAGGGTGAACTCGTCGGTGTGGCAGATGCCCGTTGCCTTGACCTCGACCAGCACTTCACCCGCGCGCGGTCCTTCCAGATCGACCGTTTCCAGGCTCAGCGGCTTGCCGGCCTCGCGGGCCACGGCGGCGCGAACTTTCATGGCACCCACCTTTCGTGTTGCAAACTCTTAGCTTTTCTCTTCTTCGCGGGCCGGCCACGCACAATGCCAGCGCTTGATCTGCAGGTTCGGATGAACTTCGCTCCATTGTTCCAGGCGCGGCTCGGCCGCGAGCGCACAGGCTCGCAGCGAACCGCCCCATTCGAAGACGATGTGATAGTCGCGACACGACGCCGGGTGGGCCACGGTGCACGCCAGCACGATCAGATCGACCAATGCCATGGCGGTGCCCCGCGGCTCCTTTCACAACCGACGCTCATTTGAGCGACAGGATCCAATCCACGATCTCCTTCAGGTCCGCGTCTGAGATGTTCGGGTGGGGCGGCATCGGTACCTGACCCCAGGTGCCGACATGGCCTTTCTTGATCGCGTCCACGAGCGTTTGCGCTGCATTCGGCTGCCCAGCGAATTTCTTGGCGACATCCTGGAAGGATGGCCCGACCACCTTGTGGTCCACCGCGTGGCACGTCGTGCAGTCATTTTTCTGGAACAACTGCTCTCCGGCAGAAACGGCGGCACGGCCCGGCTGATTCACGAGAACTATTGCAAATAAGGCAACGGCCCCCATGGCAAGAGCCGCTGTCATTCCGTTCCACCGTGCGCCCTGCATCCTACCTCCGTCTCGCGGTTCCCGTTTGCTGCCAGCCAGCGCCGTGGGGCTTCAAATATCCGTGCCTCCGGCCGCTGTCCCAAGCGCAGTATATCCCACGAATGGTCCGCAAAGTTCATGCCATTCTCTCACCTGTGGTTGGGCCCGGAAATTGGCCGTGTTTGTCGCGCGATGACGGAATTACCCTCAGCGCCACCGCGCCAGAGACGTGACAGACCCGGCGAAAAGAGGGACAACCTGTACCTGACCACAAGAGCCGACACGATCGGCCGGCGCCCGGAGCGGGGTGGCATAGGTGAGGAGATGTCAAAACATGGATCCGGACCCTGCGGCCGACCAGACGCAGCTTGCGGCACAAACTGGCAAAAGCCACGCCGAATTTGTGCGTCAGGCCTGCACACGTTTGACCTGTGACGTCCTGCCGGCGGAGACCGAGCCGTACATCATCGCCGCCTGGGAACGCTGTCTCACGGAATACAGGCTGGAACCGGATCGCGATCCGCCGAGCGAGCACGTTGACAGCGGCATTCTGGAAGAGCGCCGCGCTCAACTCGGACCCCTGGCGCAGATCGTGCGCGCGGAAATGCGACGCTTGTTCGGGCAGATCGCGCCGTCCCACTACCTGCTGCTGCTGACCGACGCTGCTGGCCTGATCCTGGAGCGCATGTGCGAGCCGGGACACGAGGAGTTGCTGCGCCGCGTCAACCTCGCACCAGGGTTCATCTGGGATGAACAGCACGAGGGCACCAACGGTCCGGGCACCTGTTTGCATGACCGCCGGCCGCGGCTCGTGCACCGCGCCGAGCACTTCTTTACGCGCAACGTTCGCATGACCTGTTCCGCCGCACCGCTGTGGGGCCCCAACGGTCAACTGCTCGGCGTGCTGGACGCTTCACATTTCGATTGTCCGGACAGCCGCCAAAGCCAGGTACCGACGCTGGCGCTGATCAGCACGTCCACCCGCATCGTCGAACAATCCTACTTCATTGGCAGCTTCAAGGATTGCTGGATCGTCCGCGTCTATGACCAGACCGAGCTGGCCGACCAGCTTCATGCCGCGATGCTGGCGGTGGACGAGCACGGCCTGATTCGCGCGGCCGACAGCACCGCGCCGGCGCGGCTTGGCCTCGACAGCTACGACGCGATCGTCGGGCGCAGCATCACAGATCTGTTTGGCATTTCGGTGAGCCGCTTCTTCCACGAAGCACGGACCCGCCCCTATCAGATCTCGCCAGCGACTGACGGCAGCGGCACCGTGCTCTATGTCGCCATCTGGCCGCCGCAGGAAGCGCAGCCTCTGATTGTGCCCGCGAAGATGGAGGCCGAACC
>JASHQG010000261.1 GCA_030037665.1 Acetobacteraceae bacterium | reverse complement strand
ATGGTTGGCGATCAGCCGGCCACCGACGTCAACCTGGTCGACGAGCATTTCGACCACGCGACCTCAGCGAATGGCTACCTCGTGCCATTGCTTGTGCAAAGCTCGTCCAGGTCATGGTGGGTCACCGTGTATATCTGCCACGTGAACGTCGCCGACCTGCTCGCGCCGGTGCCGAACCAGCCTGTTGTGGCGGCGGCGGCGCCGGGGATCCCGTCGGCTCCTAAGGTGCCGGTAACCGCGTCTGCGACGGGGACATCGGCTGGCGCCTCGGCGGTCAATGCCGTCGCCCGGCAAAAATAAGTCGGGGCAACACGATGCGTGACGCCACGCGAGGCCTCGTGCGCCATGCCGGTGAAAGTCGGCAGGACGGACGGGGCCGCGCCCGGCACTAAACGCCTCCGGTATTCGGCGCCGCAAGTTATCGACGCGTGACCGCGTCGACGAGACGTAACGTGCACGCCCGAGCCGGCGTTCTCAACGCTTCGTCGGCGCGTGCTCGTCCGCTGCAGCATGATACTTTTTGCGGATCTCGGCGAGGTCAACACGCGGTGATGGGAGTTTTAATCCCATGCCATCCATGGTGTCGGAGATGATCTCGGCGATGGCCAGATTCCGGAACCACTTGTGATTCGCCGGTATCACGAACCACGGCGCGGTGTCGTTGCTCGTGTGCTCGATCGCGTCCTGATAGGCTTCGATATACTTGGGCCACAATTTGCGTTCGTCATAGTCGCTTTCGCTTATTTTCCACTGCCGCTGCGGATCGTCGAGCCGCTGCTTGAAGCGATCGAGTTGCTCACTGGGGCTGATATGCAGGTAGAATTTGAGGATGCGTGTGCCGTTCGCCACAAGCATCCTCTCGAAATCGTTGATCAGGTCGTAGCGCCTTGACCAGGTCTTGCGCGGCACCAGTTCATGCACGCGAACAACCAGCACATCTTCGTAGTGCGACCGGTTGTAGATGACAACCTCACCGCGGGCGGGCGCGTTCTGATGAACGCGCCACAGAAAATCATGGGCCCGCTCCTCCGCGCTTGGCTGCTTGAAGCCCACCACTCTTACCCCCTGAGGGTTCATTCCTGTGAACAGGTGGCGGATAACGCCGTCCTTCCCCGCGGCGTCGAGCGCCTGTAGTACGACGAGCAGCGACTGGTTCCCATCGGCGTAGAGCAGGTTCTGTAGCCGGTCCATCTGCTCGAGGGAGGCCGCGATTTCCGGCGCTGCCTTGTCATGCGATTCATGCCTGCCCTTGTAGGCAGGGTCGATTTGATCCAGGTGAAGCTTTGCCCCGGGTTTGACGATGAATTCCTCGCGATAGCGCATGTCGCGTCTCCGTATCTACCGGCGGTCGTGGATGCTGCGTCAGCTTCGCAACGAACCTTTACCAGTTTTCGCTCGGCGACCGTGCGCCGAATGAGAAAGCAAGCCTACGTAGTTGCTGAATCTCCACACGCTCTTTGGCGTCTCGTCAATGTCGATGCCTCGCCGAGGCAGGCGGACTGCGGCCCACGTAGCCTTCGCTCACGATCGGCGGCCCCGCGGGCCCGAAGGTCCGCATCATCGCGTCCCGTGTCTGGTGCACCGCGTCGATGGTCGCTGCGATTTGCCCCTTGGGTTCGTAGCCGGCTCGACGCGGTCGCCACCTGGGCGCGCTGGCACCGCCCCCTCGCATCGCTGCCTCCGCGCGCCCCGGGATCCCCGGCTGCCGGTCCGCGCACGCATGGGCTGGCAACGAGGCTGGCCTGCCCGCGCCTCGTGGCATGCGCTGCATCATTCATCCAGCGCGTACCGCGTCGACCGCGGTCACGATCTGCATCTCATCGCGGTCATCGCGCTCTGAAACACCTGAATTACCATTCGTTGCGGACAATGGCCTTGCACGCGATTATGGATGACATCGCTGGTCGGAGCGCCTAATGCGCTCGTACACAACAACGAGGGACGCACTTGCTTCGCTCTGCCCTATCTCTCGCCACAGCCGGTTCGCTGGCTGTTCTGTCCGGGTGCGCCCCAAGCTATTCGCCGAACACCTATGACGCGATCGCGGTGCAACAAGCCAACGCGGTGCAACGAGGCGTTGTGATCGGCGAGCGGCAGGTGAAGGTTAGCGCCAATGCCGCGGTGGGTACCGTCACCGGCGCTGCGGCCGGCGGAATCGCTGGTTCCACCGTGGATGGTGGCGGCCCGATCAAAGCCTTCTCGGCACTCGGCGGCTCCGTGGTGGGCGGTCTTCTCGGCAGCGGCGTGCAGCACGCCGAGGGCGATACAACCGCCTTCGAGTACATCGTACGGGAAAGCAATAACAACCTCGTCTCCGTGACACAACGAGATAAGACGCCGCTGCCGATCGGGGAGAGGGTGCTCGTGATCGCCGGCAAGCAGGCACGCATCGTCGCCGACTACACGGTCGCGCTGCCCAACCCGCAACCGTCGCCGGCAGCGACGCCCGCCACCACAGCACGCCCATCAGGTGCGCAGAAGGCAACTGGAACGGCCACGGTCGTGCAGGTACCCGGGGCTGCCCCGGGCGGCGCTACCGCGCAGAACTCCGGAGCTGCATCGGGCAGTGCCGCGGCGCGTCCCTTGGCGTCCGTTCCGCCAACGTCCTCTTCTCCTACCGTCGCAGGCGGCCCGACCGGCCACGCAACTGCGGCCAGCAGCGACGCGGCGACAGCCGGCGCTACCGCGGCGGCAGTGGCCGCTGTAATCGCGGCCCCTTCGGGCAACCCTGGCGATCCTGCGGCGGCCACGGCAGAGCCGGGTAACCCAGTCGCCCCAGGGACGGTCGCGGTGCCATCGACGGCCGCGACGGCCACCCCCGCGGCAGCCGGCGGCAGCACCGCCGCCCCGACTGCAGCGGAGAAGGCCACCGCTCCCAACGCGCAGTAGCTTCGCCGCCACTTCCGAGGCGTTCACTCGTCGGGTTCGCATTTCCTGCGACTGGTGGTCCGTGCGGGAATGAGCGGAGCTATCCTGGTTGGGCGCGGTGCCTGCCTGCGCGAGCGGCGCGCCGGAGCGTCGCGAAACGCGCTGGCCGTCCGACGAAGCGCAAACCTCGGCCGAGCAGGGCTCGTCTCGACACACGAGGCGCTGTGCGGACCGCATGGGGACCCTTGCGCACGCGAGAGAAGTGCCCGCGCCCGACGCGATGCCCGAGCAGCGACGACGTCTCTGCCAATGCGCTCGCCAAGGCATGTCTGCCTTGCCGCTTCGCTGCGCATGGTAAACGACAGACCAGTGCAGCGCCCAGCCATTGCATGCGGCGGCGCTTCCTGCCCTCATGGCGGCGACAGCCGTTCACGGAGACCGTGATCATTTCACGCTTACGGCCTTGCCTCGCCGCCACCCTCCTTTTCGCATGCAGCGCTCACGGCGCGGAGATCTGCCGCTTTGCCGGTCACACCGACTATTCCGGTCAGCTCACGCTGACCGCGATCGACCGGCATGCTGCAGACGGAACGATAACCGTCGATGTCCTTGGCGCGTTTCGGGGCACGCCCTGGCCATTTGTGCACGTCCGCTATCTGGAGGAGGAGCTGAGCCGTTGGCGCTCGGGACAGCTGCAGAGTGTCGCAGTGAATACGCGGTACCTCGTCGACGGCCACATCGTGCGCCAGTTGTGGGACGACTATACGGCGGATGGGCACGGGCTGACCGCCTACCGGTTGGAAGGATCGCCGAGCCAAATCCAGCAGAAGCATCCCGGCTTCAGCGGCCACTCGGATCCGGCAACGTTCGGGGAACCGTGGCTCCAGGACTTCCGGTCCGCGCATCCGGACCGGCGGCCGGACCTGGATCTGCCGGTTTCATCGATGCGTCCGGGGCTCCGGGTTCCGCTTGCGCTGGCATTCTATTGGAGCCGGTGG
Organism: Acetobacteraceae bacterium; assembly: GCA_030037665.1. Taxonomy (GTDB): domain Bacteria; phylum Pseudomonadota; class Alphaproteobacteria; order Acetobacterales; family Acetobacteraceae; genus JASHVB01. The sequence continues at coordinate 7,086 of JASHQG010000261.1, read as the reverse complement.
CCGCCACCGGGTGCTCAAACCGTCGACGTTTTTCTGCCCGGCTTCAAGGAAGACAAGACCGCTGATCTGACGGTCCAACCCGCCGGACCGCAGGGCGATGGTTGGCATCAATGGCAGATCGTGGTGCGTTACCCTGGGCTCAGCATAAGCGATCCATCCACGGCCACTGCGCAAATCTCGACCGACGGTCACCTGCTCCAACTTGCAGGCAGAATGATCACACGGAATCGCCTTGCGCGCGGAGAGATACACCAGGAGGGGTGCACGGGGCGTTGAAGGCGGGTGCGTATCGAAACAGACCCGGCCGGCTGGCGGCGAAGAGCGTGCCGCCGAGAGTGTGCCGCCCCGTGAGACGACCGTCTGGACGCGCGTGTCTGTCGGACAGTGGTGCCACGCCCAGCAGCGCACGCGGCTGATCGCTACCGATATCGCGCCCGGGTACAACGCCGCGGTTACGCGGGTGCTAATCCGGTGGATGCTGGTGCGCGATCCGACCGCGGGGCACGCACCGGCGACGTTCCTGAGCACCGATCTGAAGATGCGCCGAACATCATCGTCGGCTGGTTCATCTCGCGCTGGCACGTCGAGACCGCACTCCAGTAGGTGCTTCGACACTTGCGCGTGGGAAGGCAGCGTCAGTGTCCGACCGCGCCATCCTGCACACCATCCCGGAGCTCCTCGGCCCATTGTCACGGATCACCCTCTGGACCGATGATCTTGCAAGCCATACCGCCGCTACTCCGCGGCTAACGCCAGCCCGTCGCAGATCGGATACTCACCCGGCCCCACCGATCCTGGTCGCGGCCTCGCAATCACCTCGCGTTCGTTGGCCCATCAGCGGATGCGGCGCGCCAATCGGATCCAGTTTTACGTCGCGGCCTGCCCGCGGCAACCGGCAACTGATGCGATTTTCAGTGAGCAAATTGGAACACGACATGAACCGTCCGTCGAAGACAGGAGCCGCTCACCTGGCTGAAGTTAGGGGCTTGCGCGGTGCTCACGCTATCGCCTTGATCCAACTCTCGTCGAGTTGCGGCGCTGCCGCGACCTCCTAACAACCCTCCAGGTACCAGCCCAGAACCAGCTTCAGAATGCAACATGTGCGCATTCCGACGGGCAACTGTCTCAAGCATACACGGGTTAGTTTGTTGAGCATTGAGGGAAAAACGTGCGCCATCGCACCCGATCCGACGGGTCGGTTGCAGTTGTCACGCGCAGTCGTGGGCAAGGAAGCTGAGCGAACGAACATGGACGCTTCGACGGTGGTCCCGGCGCAACGGGTGCGGCACTCGACGCGATTTTCGCGAGGATATCGCCCGACTTCGCAACGGAGACAGCCCAGAGAACATGGCGGTCATGCACCACTGCGCCCTCAATTTCTTGTCGCAGGCCAAACCAACCACCAGCCTGAAACCGCTGCAAACGCGCCGCGTGGATTATTGCCTACCTCACCTCCGTCCTCAGGCGGGCCGCCTGATGTGCAAGCGATTCGCCTGGATCGGCCATTTCGGCAGACGGATGGGTGCTCCGTGCTGCCAAAAGCTACTTGTAGGGCTGATTTCTCACCCGCCGGCGGATCCGCATCGGCACGCAGGCCCGGAATGCGAGCCGGGCGAGAGCGGTAGGGTAATACCCGGGCGGCAAGAGAGCCACCGCCTCTTTCAATAGTCCGTTATGTGCGAGGCGCGCGGCGGTGCCGGACCACATTCGATTGATCGTATCATGGTTATCCCGTGTCAGGCGATGGGCATGTTTGACAACAGCGGCACGGATATACGTGCAATCATCGTACTCGAGCTCGTAGGGTCGGTAAGCAGCCAGATCCATCATTTTTGTTGCAAGCGAAATCTCCAGATAGGCGGCCTCTTCCTCATCCAGTCCCCGGCGTCCCACCTCAAAAATCCCGGCGAGTGATCGGACGCGTTGATAATGGAGGATCGCATCCTTCGGAAATGTCAGATCAGGGCGAGATCGTCTCCTCCGTATCGCCGAGACGCTGGCGAGTTGTGAGTTCAACGCGCTTATTCGGCCATTGAGTACCGAGGCGCCTGTGATGCTTTGTGAATGCAACCTGTAGTCGCCGAGGACGGTGTCCATATTGTGGAGGATGCCAACCTCCAGAAGACGCCAGTACAAGTCGGTATCCTCAGAATGAAAGGCGTACCGATACCCTCGAACCTTCTGGATAGAGGATCGGCGGGTCATTAGGAACGGATGCATCAGGTACGGCTCTTTCGACGGAACCCAATTTGGATCCGCAGAGCTCGGCTGCCCGCATCTTGTCACGACGCCGGTCGGATGACCGTGTTCATCAATGTGCCTGGCAGCGCAGGAGACCGCCACACATTCCGGGTGTGCGCGGAGGTAAGAAATCTGGTCAGCTAACCTGGTCGGATACGCCAGATCGTCTGCATCCTGCCTGGCAACGAACTCCGCGCGACAGCGGTCGAGCCCGAGATTCAGAGCGTCTACAATGCCGCTATTAACTTTATTCAACACCTGTACCCGCGGATCAGCTTGCGATAGCTCCGCGAGAATCTGCGGGGTCGAGTCGGTCGAGCCATCATCGATGACGTAGATCTTAAAATTGTCTATGCTCTGGCGCTGAATGCTTTCAATCGCCTGCCGCACGGTACGTTCGCCATTAAAGACGGGAATCAGGACGTCGACCAACGGGTCAGTCATGTGAACCTCAGATCTTCCTTGCGACGCCATCGCGGCGTCGATAGAACGTGCCATGGCTGCCACTGATCGCGGCGTTGTGATGCAATTCGTCGGTCGCGCAAACATCTATGCGCGCACTCTTTATCCGCTTGGCGTTCCCGAGCCGGCGTACCCTGAATCGCTCCACAACGAATCCTGACCGTCCGATACCATCGCGGAGTACGCCCGTCCAGCGACTCATCTGGGCGAGCAGACGAACAGCACCCGCTCCATGCATGCTTCCTGGGAAGCAGGCGAACTTTGGCTGACATTATAGCGCGGCGGTGTCCTTCGAGTCTCACGGGACGCCAGCGTCCTGTAAACCATCACTCGCGGACGGCCGACCGCAGCATCACTGCTGATTGGTCAAATCGCCGCGACCACACCATCTGTGCAAAGGCGTGATGATCCGGCAAAGATCCAATCTCGGCGATGCGATGATTAAATCTGTTGTCACGGATATAGTTGTCGTGGGCGATCATAAAAATGCTGATTTCGTCTCGGGAATTGGAGACGTCTCGTTCGCGCGGATCATTCCCAGACGGCGCGCAAGCGCCGTTGGAAGCAGGGTTGATGTTCTCCAGGAACTCTCGGGTGCGTGAGCATCCGCCAAGTGTCGCGTAAAGTACCCTCATCGGCCAGGCACGCTCTGAGAAGGCGGGAGAAACCCGGACCTAACGTCAATGGTCTATTGCCTCACGCAGGAATGCTCGCAAACTACCAACCCTGATTGTCGCCGCGCATCGATTTACGCGACCGCGAATGGACGTGCCCGGCGTGTGGCGTAGGGCATGACCATGACCACAACGCAACAATGACTCTTGAATCAGTGGGCGAGAGTTCGCTGGCGGCTGGCGGCCTGCCGGTTTCGGCCGGTAGATTGGTAACGGTCTGTGGAGCGGAACGCTCTGGCGTACCGGTTGCGCGAGACGTGAAACCGGCCGTGACGAGGCAGAAGCCTGGACATCAGGCACTGGTCCATGTTCTGTTATCAGAACCGTTACGCGACACAACGCATTCCGGGTCAACCGTAACGTCCGCCTCATCGGTCAGGTCTCCAGGACGCGAGCCCGGCGCACTGAGCTGGTTCGAGGCGGCGTGAAAGCGTTAGACCGTAACGTCAAGGAGCAATTTCGTTCGTCGTCAGCCGCGCCACCTGAAATCATTAGTTCTCCCAGCCGCTTTGATACGAATAACAAATTGCGCGGCTCGTGCCGCGACGGCGTTTTCCCACGGGCTCCACTGAAGGCCGATAGCTTCTGGCCATTCCCGGCACGCGGAACGAGGCGCAGTAGGGGCAATAGGGTAAGTGGGCCTGAGAAGGCGGCCATTGAGAGGTGTCAGGCTGGCATCGGGTTTGATGGCCCCCGGTTTGCCGGGGTGGCCAATGTCGGTGGCCCGTGGTCCCGCACGTCGCGTTAACGGGCCCCGATGACGGCTCTCCGACCACACACACCGGTACGTGATGATGCGACGCTTCAACCTCGCTGCCGCGACTCGCGGCGGCTGAGGCAAACTGGAGCCACGGCGTGGGTATATCAGCAACAGCAAGGCTTGAGAGCGGCTATACCTGTATGAGCGATGGCGTCTGGATGACAAAAGCGGAACTGGCCGCAGCGCGCAGGATCAGCATGGGCTCGGCTAACCGGCTCATTCGGCAGCGACGTTGGGAGCGGCAGCCAGGCGATGACGGCCGAATCCGGGTTCTTGTTCCGCGGCCTTGGGCGGCGGACACAGTGTCGAGTGGCACGGCGGCTATGGCCGCGCTGATCAAATCAAGTTCGGAGGCGACGACCGAATGCGATGGACGGCCCGGGTTCGTTGACACATCGCGCGATGAGGTCAGTCGACTGCGGGCCGTGATCGAAACGGCGCAGTCGGGCCGTCGGCAGGCTGAGCTCGAGCGTGACGAAGAGCGGCAAGGCCGAATCGCGGCGGAACGTGCTCTCAGCGAGGCTCGGCAACAGGCTGAGCAGGCCATAGAGACAGCAGACGTGTTGCGGAAGGCGAAGGAAACGGCTGCTGCTGAGGAGCGAGCCGAGCAGATTACTCGCGAAGCTGCCTTTGCGCAGTTGCGTCGGTTGACGGAAACAATGGCAGCCCGACGTTCGCTTGGTCTTTGGGGCCGGCTGAGATTAGCGTGGCGCGGCGAATAAGAATCCGTATCTGCTGCATCTGCTGCTTGAACGGTTGCCTGATGCTGGTTCCCTGACATGAGCAGCCTCGATGTCCGATCGGCGAATGTTCCCCTAAAGCGTCTCCACAGGGACGCAGACGACGACGGGAATTCCGCGGCAACGCACGCCCCATGAAGGTCGTCGGACGGTTCCGCAGGCTGGTTGTGTTACGCGCGCCAGCCGTGCGCAAGCGCAACGAGTCTGCCGATTACCGAGGTCGCGTCGCCACTTGGACCGGGAGACGCACCTGTCGGGCGCCGGTACTGCCGTTTGGCGTGAGAAACCAACTGCCATGCACTTGCGGCGGCAATCACCGCGGAGGCCGCCTGGCGCGCTGAACGCAACGCGAGGCAAAGGTCGCCGGAGGCGGAGACACGGACCCATGCGCGCCAGTTGGCGCGGTGGTGACGCGGTTGTGTTCCGGACCTCGTGCGCGCTGTCCTTGCCTGTTCGCCACTTGGCTGGCAAGAAGCCACCCGCCTGATCGTCGGCACGTGACCAAACGCCCCTCTTCTTCAGCGATGGGGTGAGCGTCGTGAACCCGGAAAGGCGCGTCCTTTACAGATCTGACCGTTTTGTAAGGTGTCGTTCAAACCGAGATGTGTCTATTCCTGCTGGTATCACCGTGGTCAGGCGCCCAAAGCATCGTCGTACCATCGCGGTCGAACTGACGCCGCGTAAGCCTCGGTGCGCGGCGATTAACCGAGTTCGGCGTCGGATCGCGTGCACCCACGGTTTGCGCGCGCGCGCCGGCGCGACCGTGGTTGGCTGCGCCGTCGAGTTTGTCAAACAAGTCATCGGTCGCATCACTCTGCTGAAAGCAGAGACCGCTGAAAACCTGGCGGTTACGGTTCGTCCGTACTGGTATCCTGAATGAAGAGATGTGCGTCACCGCGATCGACCGGCTTTCGATCGCCTGCTCGCGCGTTGCGGGAGTTTCGGATGACCGATCGGGGTATGCTCCGTTGCAACCGGACGCGCCGGACGCCGTCCCGGAGCGTCTGTCATAATCGGCGATGCGGGCTGCACATATGGCAGAGCGCAGCTCGGGCTGTCCCGACGGCCGCGGGCGCATTCTGTATGAGGGCAACAGTGACCGGCATGGCCGCATGTACGATCGCCACGCCGCCGGTTGGTGTCGACAACACCACATGCGGCATCCGGCTGCCACGCACGAGCGGGGCTGTCGGCGGAGCGCACGTGCTGCGCTGCAGGCAAAGGGGCTAAGACGATGTACGCGGTTAGCCGAAGGGCGTTTCGGGTGCTGTTCGGCCGCATCGAAGCCGAAGACCCGCGCCGCCGTCGGATGATCGGTATCCTCCAGGGCGTCGCGACCAGCCTTGGCAGCCGCGCGGTTTCGGTCCTCGTCAACTTTCTATCGGTGCCGCTCACGATCCGCTATCTCGGCCCCGAGCTCTACGGCGCCTGGCTTACGGTCGGGTCGCTGCTGGCATGGCTCCAACTCACCGATGTGGGACTGAACAACGGATTGGCCAACGCGATCACGACCGCGGTCGGGCAGAACCGTCCAGATCTCGTCCGCGCACACGTGGCCAACGGATTTCTTCTGTTGGGCGGGATCGCCGGGTTAACCGGGATCGTCGCTCTGTCGGCTTGGCCGTTCATCGACTGGAGCGCTTTGCTCGGCGTTACGAGCGCGGTCGGGCGCCGCGAGGTCGGCCCCGCCGTTGGGATTGCGCTCGCGATCTTCGCTCTGCAGTTCCCGATCTCCATCACCGGCAAGATCTACATGGCCTATCAGGAGGGACGAATCGCCAATTACTGGGGCACCGCGGGAAACGTGCTGAGCCTGCTTGCGCTCCTCCTCGTGACGCGAACCGAGGGTGGCCTGCCTTGGCTCGTCATCGCGGTTTCGGGAACCGGGTTGCTGGTCAATGCCGCCAATACCGCTTGGTTGTTGCTCTGGCACAAGCCGTTCCTCAGGCCGAGTCTTCGGCATGCCGATCCCGGGTCGATCAGGTCGCTGGGCCAGGTCGGTGGCAAGTTCTTTTTGCTCCAGATGATGGCCTTGGTCACGTACGAGAGCCCTAATCTTATTATCGGGTACTCCTTGGGTGCCGCCCACGTCCCGGTGTACCGGCTAACCTATACTCTGTTCAACTACGCTGCGCTCCCCCAGTCGATCCTGTTTTACTATCTCTGGGCCGCGTACAATGAGGCTATCGCGCGAAAGGACATAGCCTGG
>JASHQG010000260.1 GCA_030037665.1 Acetobacteraceae bacterium | reverse complement strand
AACCCCATCTCTTCGCGGTGTACGGCTGCACGCCGCTGGTCCGCTTTCCGCTCGCCGCCTTGCGGGATGGGGCACACGTGCGCGGGGACACCATCGGCGAGCTGGGCTACGGCAGCAATCCTCTCGACATGCTCACGTTCAATCACCCCTTCGATCACAAGGACTACTTGCTGGTCACCATCGACGTCCGCAGCGCGTCCCAAATCGCGGTTGCCGATCTGGAAACGGCGCCCCCCGAACCGACTGGCGGTACGATCGATTTCGGACCGGGTGGCCTCGGGCGCTCGCAGCGCGACCTTCCCATCCGGGCCGAGCACATAGAGATCCTCAATCCCAGATGGGCGGTCGTCATCTGGCGACATCCGAAGACGGCCTATCGGTTGGACCTCGGTACTCTGATGGTGCCGTATTTCTTCGACCGCCGCTTTGGCATGTCGGAGATGAATTTCCCGGGTGGTCCTGACCCGTTCGATTATCGACCGCACCGCAACGAGATCGATCGCATCTGAACAAGCCCTTACGGGTGCTTGGACTTGGCGACGAGGAGATCGCAATGGCTGGAACGATGATCTCAGATCGCCTTGACCCGCTGTGCATCCAACCGGTGCTGGCGGTTGAACTCGACCCGGGCGGCGCGGGCTGGTGTGTCAGCATACAGAACCTGTGCCCGGCGTTCGTCGCCCACCTTGGCGGCCAAGTGGCATCTCTACTGCGCGTGAAAGTCGCTGAAGCCGGAGGCCCCGACGACGATCTGCCGGAGGTCTCCGGAGACTACGACATCCGAGGCGATGAAGTTCGATTTATCCCGCACTTCGCCTTTGACTCCGGCGTGCTCTTTCGCGCAATCCTGGACCTGCGCCCACTGGGGCTGCCGGTCCCGACTGAATTTCAGGCCCTTGAGTTTTCATTTTCGAGAGACACTGGGACCGCGGAGACGAAGGTATGCCACGTTTTCCCCTCCAGCGATCTGTTGCCGGCGAATCTGCTTCGTTTTTGCGTTCGGTTTTCCGGCCCGATGAAGCGCGGACGCGCTCAAGATAATATCCAGATCCTCGGTTCGGATGGCGAACCGATCCCCGACGCACTCTATCGGGCCCCTGTCGAGCTTTGGGACCGCAGTATGACCTGCCTCACGATCCTGCTGGATCCCGGCAGGCTCAAGCGCGGAGTAGGCCCCAACCGAATGTTGGGGCCACCACTCAAAGTGGGCCAGCAATACACGCTGGCGATCGGTACGGGGATGATAGACGTGCAGGGTCGTCCGTTGCGTGATCCCTTTAACAAGTCGTTCAGCGTCTCAGAAGCGATCCGCGCCACCCTTGCCATTGAGCATTGGAAAATTTCACGCCCGGTCGCGGGGAGCCACGACTCTCTCGAGCTCACATTCCCAAGGCCGTTGGATTGGGCGCAGCTTTGGCGTGCGATCACCGTCGCGTCCGAGAGTGGTCAGCCGCTAGGCGGCTCGATCGACATCAGCGTGGGCGAAACGTGTTGGCGGTTTACGCCAGACGAACCATGGCAGGCCCGTGCCCATCGCGTCCGGGTCGCGCCGGGTCTTGAAGACGTCTGCGGAAACACGTCGTCTGGGCCATTCGATGGACCGCTTCGATCGGCCGACGAGGTGGCCCTGGAGACGGCCATTCGCACGATCCCGTTCGTCGTAAAGGCCTGTGCACCCACAGTTGTACCAGCAGTAGGAAAATGAATTCTGGCTTTGGCCCGTAATTCCAGTCGCGCGGCGCGCCTACAAATACCGCAGCACCAACCGGCTTGCGGAGTGTTTGCCATGGACAGTCACCAAGCGCGAAAAGTCTCCTCGACCACCGAACTTGTTTCGGCTGCCGCAGACGAGCGCGTCCGCGAGATCCGTGTGGCGGGGGCGCTGGCCGGGGTTCCGACGTTACGCCTTGCTCCCGGCCAAAGCCTGGTCGGCGAAGGTGAAGAGGCCCAGGTCGCGTTTGCCGCGGGCATCGATGGCATCGAGCTGTCGCGGGACAACGCGGTAAAGGCGCTCACGCTGGCCGTCGATGTTGACCGGCGGGTGCTGTTCAACGACACCAGCCGTTCCACGCTTGGGCGGATGGAGCTCGAGAAACTTCAAGTCACCGGGGTCGTTCAACTGTTGGCGGCCGAAGCCGTCCGCGCAGGCCATGTCGAGGCTCACGGCATCGACATCGTCGCGGCTGATGCGCGCGGCTACGACCCCAGGCCCAAGGGCTACGGCGTCGAAGTACTGCCTGGCGCCTTTACGCTCTGGAACCAGCACGCCGACCCGGTGGTGGCGATCACGGCCGACCTGTCCGATCTCTCGGCGGGCCGGGCCGGTGCCCCAGTGAGGGGTAGCGGCATTTTCGTCGGTGGCGGCGGCGATGGGGCTGGTCGCGTGGACGTATCACGTCTGGTGACCGGTGCAGTCTTCAGCGACGGCGGAATTGCGCCAGGCACGCCCGATCGCATCACCGGCGGCGTGTTCGTGGTGCACGGTGCCTATGCCGACCTGGTTCGCACCTGTGGCGTCGTCACGACCTACGGCGCGAACGATATGGCACTGGACAACTGGGGGACCGTCGACCGATGGATCGCCGAGGCCAAGGTGACGTCGCACGGGCCGAGCGGCATCGGTTTCGTCAATTTCGGCGCTATCAACCAACTCGACGTCCAGGCACCAATCGAGACCTTCGGTCAGGGCGCGCGCGGATTCAACGTGTACGCCGGCACGGTCGGCTCTGCCGAATTCGATCGCATCGTCACTCATGCCGACGGCGCGGTTGGGATGCAGATAAGCCAGCCGATCGGCACGATTCTTGTGAAGCGCGGGATCGAGACGTTCGGGGGCGCTGGGGACTCCTTGGTGAAGGGCGTGGTCGTCCGTCTCTCGCCGATCGCGCTCAGCATTAAGCCGGGTGGCGCTGTCAAATACGCCGAAATCCG
>JASHQG010000259.1 GCA_030037665.1 Acetobacteraceae bacterium | reverse complement strand
ATCTTGGTAAGGGTCGTGTCGTCGATTTTCTCGGGCCACCGGGGAGTCGTGTCGGCCGAGGGATCGCCCAGCAACCGCAGGACACGCGCAGCGAGGTTCGGCATGATGCTCCAAGCCACGGTCGCACTGAGCTGTACAAGGTTGAGTGCGGTGCGTGTCACAAGCGCTGCCCGTGCCCGGTCAGTCCTGAGCGCGGTCCAAGGCGCGGCCTCCTGCACGTAGGCGTTCGCGCGCGACCAGAGCGCTCGCGTCTCTGCCGAAGCGCGCCGAAATTCACGCGCCTCGTGATGCGCCCGTAGACGCTGGACATGCGCGGCTATGTCGGCCGCCATCGCACGCTCGACAGGGCTCGGTTCACCATCATAGGGCACGCGGCCCGCAAACGCACTTTGTGCGAATCGCGCCACCCGCTGAACGAGATTTCCGAAGACATCAGCCAGGTCCTTGTTAACATCGGCGGCAAACCGTGTGACCCGGAAGTCCGTGTCAGCGCTCTCGGGCGCATTGGCGATCAACCACCAGCGCCACAGATCAGCGGGCAACGCTTCGAGCGCGCTATCGCAGAACACACCCCGCCCCTGACTCGTCGAGAACTTGCCCCCCTCATAGGTGAGCCAATGGAACCCCTTGATGACGTCCACCGTGTGCCATGGCTCCCTTGAACCCAGCAGAGTGGCTGGGAAGCTCACTGTGTGAAAAGGTACGTTGTCCTTGCCAAGAAACTGCACGTAGCGAGTTTCGCGCGCGGCCGCACCCCACCACCACGGCCGCCAATCCCGGCCGGAGTCCGCGGCCGCCCAATCCTGCGTAGCCGAGATATAGGCGATAGGTGCGTCGAACCATACGTAGAAGACTTTACCATCAAAACCTTTCCGCGGCACTGGCACGCCCCAGGTCAAGTCCCGGGTAATACAGCGATCCTTCAGATCGTCGGTTAGCCAGCTTCGCGCAAGGGTCGTGACGAAGGGTGGCCAGCCCTCTCGGGTGTCGAGCCACGCGCCTAGCGCATCCAGCAACGAGGATTGGCGCAGGAAAAGGTGGCGACTTTCGCGCAGTTCGAGTTGTGTATCGCCGGACAGCGCCGAGCGAGGAGTGATCAGATCCACGGGATCGAGGATACTCCCGCAGGTGTCGCACTGATCTCCTCGCGCGCCGGGATCACCGCAGTGCGGACAGGTGCCGAGCACGTAGCGATCGGGTAGGTAGCGGCCGTCGGAAACGGACCAGATCTGAAGGACGCTACGCTCCTCGATGAGACCGGCTGCATTGAGACGTCGATAGAAGTGTTGCGTTAGTGCGTGGTTTGACTGCGCAGAGGAGCGTCCGAAATGGTCGAAGGTGAGGCCGAATTCGCGGTAAATCTGGGCCTGTCTGGCATGCTGGGCGTCGCAATAGATGCGTGGCGATTGCCCGACGCGCCCGGCAGCGATCTCGGTGGGCGTGCCATGCTCGTCCGTGGCGCAAATGAACAGTACTTCGCTGCCGATTTGCCGGTGAAACCGGGCGTGCACATCAGCGGGTAAGAGTGAGCCAACAAGATTGCCAAGATGCTTTACCCCATTAACGTAGGGCAAAGCGCTGGTGATCAGGATTCGGCGCGACATGGAAACATGCTCCGTACGGAGAGGTGGATGCGCCGGACCCTCAGCAATCAAAAAGCCCTCCCGCATGGCACGGAAGGGCTGGGTCCAGCGCCCTGCGCTATCTCACGTTTACGCGCGTCACCCTCTCCGGCCAGACTCCCTACGGTCGGGCTGGGGCATTCGCAAGAGGGAGGCGAACAGCCGATACATGGTCACCTAAATAGATCAGCGATCCGCACCGGGCAAGAAGATTCCAAGGCTGGATTTTGGCCCGCTTGCCGTCCGATAGCGCCGGCCGGTATCGAATTTGCGCGGGGTGAATGTCCGGTTTTGGACTGGACAAAGTAATGTTGATCGACCCGGATGAGGGAGGGTTGGACGTTGGAATCGGCGGCGGAGAAACACGGGCGGTGATTATACGAGCAACCTGCTTCTGCAATCCGGACCCGACATCTGGATTGCTGACGGCCCGGTGACATCGTTCCATGGCTTCCCCTATTCTACGCGAATCGCGGTGATCAGGCTGTCGAGAGAGACGCTAGCGTCGCTAAGGCCGACAAGCTCGCCCGGCTGTCCGTCGAGGATTTCATCACCCGTCTGGGCTTTACGAGCGTCCTGGCGGTCGACGATCCGCCCGAAGAAATCAACGAGGAACTGGCCGCGCTTGAAGCGGACCAGCCGCGACGCCGCGTCAGGCGTCTGCAGCCAGTTCTGGGTCCTCAGACCCGGCATCCGGATAAACTCGCGGACATTGTTGGTGACCACAGTCAGTCCTTCGCTGCGGGCATGGCCGCCGATCGGCATGTCATGAGGGCCGCATGGCGTTCCCGCCCGTTCCAGTTCGGCCCTGAGTTGGCCGTAATGGGCGGCGGCCTTCACCCCAAACGGCAGCACCGCCAGCGCGCGGTGAAGTGTTCGATGGCTGTCAGGTTCGCGGCGCGGCGGCCTGATTTCTCGGAACCGTAATGCAGTTCTCCGAGCGTGATGCTCAATTTGCACAGCTGTTCCGCCAACGCGTTGAGCTTGTCCCGGACGGCGGGCGGATAGGTCTTCATCACATCGACGCGGATAGCGGCAAGCGTCCGTCTATGCAGGCGAGTCCGAAAC